>NZ_JBEXKC010000103.1:0-21238 GCF_040609475.1 Streptomyces sp. NPDC004667
GACGCACGCATCGTGCGCAACAACTGGAGCGCCGCGGCATCGACGCGCTCCACGGCCAGCAGACCGACCGTCCGGTGGTCGACCACGCTCTCCTCGACCATGCGCAGTTCGGAGCGGTGCCGGAGGGAGGCGAGCAACCCGGCTTGGGAAAGGGGGTCCAACGCCTTGATGTGGACACAGACTGGCTCGGACATGAAAGCTCCTTACGAAACGGCTTCTTCCCGAAGAGGCACCACCAGTCTCACCGTCGCTGCCCTAACGGTGGGTTAGCGGAACAGCTCGGCTGTCTCAAAATCCCGCGCGTCCGGCACCCACCCCCTGCGCACCCTCCCACCGGGCCGCTCGGGCAGCCGATCGGGGGGCCGGACTTCCACCGGCCGTTCGTCCCATCCGCGAGGTCCCGACCGCCCCGGGAGCGGACAGACTCGTTCCAGGGCCGCCCGCCGGTTTCCCGGGCAGGGGAAACCGGCCGGCGGCCTTCCAGCGCGGAGGGACGGGCACACGTGCCGGGTCCCCCGGCACGGCCGGTCCGCTGCCCGCCCTCCTGCCCCGGTGGGCCTGGCCGCGTTCACGACGGTCGGCTGTACTGGCACGTCACCCTGCCGTCCCCACCACGAAGGAGTCACCGTGCGCCTCGGCGCCCCGCACTGCCGTGCCCTCGCCCCCGAACGCGGGCGCCCCGCGACGGGCAGTCCCGCTCCATCGCGACGGACGCCGGGGCGGGGTCGCCGTACCGGCACCCCGAGGACGGGGCTCCGGGACCGGAAGGACCTCCGGTGAGGGGCGGGCACCCGACGGAGCCGGGCGCCGTGGTACCGGTCGGCGCCGCGGATGCCGTACGGGCTTGCCGGGGCACCCTGGGCGTGAGCATCACCGGGGCCGGTACCCCCGGGGCGGACATGTGCCTCACGGGACACCTGAACGCGGCCACGGCCGGACTGCTGGCGGGGGTCGGCGCGGACCAGACCGGCCTGGGGCAGCGGGAGCTGCGGGTGGACGTCTCGGGCCTGTGCTCGTGCGACGCCGCCGGGCTGAACGCCCTGGTCGCCCTGCGCCGGCGCCTGCATCCGGCCGGTGTGCGCGTGCTCCTGACCGGTGTCTCCGAGGAGCTGCGCCGTCTCGCCGCCGACCGGGCGCGCTTCACCGGCGGATCGGCCGGGGCCGATCCGGTGGCCCTGCCGGGCCGCCTCCCGGCCTGACGGGGAGCGCGCGCCCGTGGGACGACACGGTGAACCGGTCCGGCGCCGTCACGCTGCCGGAGGGCGGCGACGGCACCGGGCCCGGCGACGCGGCAGGCTGAGGATCATCGCGTGGACCACCGTCATGCTCGTCCTGGTGGGCGGGGCCGGAGCGGCAGCCATCGCCTTCCGGCTCAGCAGCAACATGCAGAGCGTCGACATCGATTCCGCCCTCGGCGGCGACCGCCCGCCCGCCGCCGCCGACGGGGCGATGAACATCCTCCTCCTCGGCTCGGACAGTCGGGCCGGTGACGGCGCCTCCCGCAGCGGCGAACCCGCGCGCTCCGACACGGCCATGGTCCTGCACGTCTACCGGGGCCGTCAGAAGGCCGCCCTGGTGTCCATTCCCCGCGACACCCTCGTCACACGCCCCGCCTGCACCACCCCCTCGGGCACCACCGACCGCGGCGGCGCGCGCCAGATGTTCAACGCGTCCTACTCCGTGGGTGGTCCCGCCTGTGCCGTGAGCACGGTCGAGCGCCTCTCCGGCCTGCGCATGGACCACTACGTCGAGCTGGACTTCACCGGCTTCAAGAAGATCATCGACACGCTCGGCGGAGTCACGCTCACCACGACCAAGCCCATCAAGGACGCTGCCAGCGGGCTCGACCTCACCGCCGGCACCCACACGCTGAACGGCACCCAGTCGCTCGGCCTGGTGCGCACCCGCAAGAGCGTCGGGGACGGCGGTGACCTCGGCCGCATCCAGCTCCAACAGGCCTTCGTCAAGGCGCTGCTGACCCAGGTCAGCGGCAGCGGACTGCTGCGCAGCCCCACCCGGCTGCTCACCCTCGCCGACACCGCCACCAAGTCGATGACGACGGACAGCGCACTCGGCAACCCGGCCGCGCTGGTGCGTCTGGCGTCGACCCTGAAGGGCCTCGCCTCCTCGGGGCTCCAGGCACTCACCCTCCCGGTCGGCCCGGACGCCCAGGATCCCAACAGGGTCGTGCCCCTGGCCACCGAGAGCCGGCAGGTGTGGGAGGCGCTCCGCGACGACCAGCCGGTGCCCCGGTCCGCCACCGAGCGTTCCATGGGCGACAAGGGGACGGCGGGCTCCCTGGTCACGCCCTGACCGGCGCCTCGCGGCCACGGCGCCCCGGGCGTGACAGGGCCCCTCAGGCGCCCTGGAGCGGGAGACGGACGCAGACGACGGTGCCGGTCGGGGCGTTCGAGCGGACCGTGAGGTTCCCGCCCACCTCCTGGAGCCGCAGCCGCTGCGAGGCGATCCCGATGTGGCCCTGGGCCACGCGGTCCTTCAGTACCGAGTGCGCCAGCCCGACCCCGTCGTCGGCGACCGAGAGCCGCGCCTGGGCGCCCGCCACCTCGAAGGTGACCACCACGTGCCCGGCGTCGGCGTGCTTGACGGCGTTGGAAAGGAACTCGCGGGCACAGTTGTAGAGCAGTCGGTCCGCTTCGTAGCCGGCGGTGGGCGCGGTGCAGATCACCTCGGTGGTGAACTTCCCGCGCCGGCCCGCCCGGTCGGTCAGCTCCCCCAACGCCTTCCGCAGCCCGCCCCGCTCCAGGACGAAGGGGTGCAGCTCGGTGACCGAGGAGCGCAGTTGGCGAGCGGCGTCCCGCAGGGCCTCGTCCGCTCGTTCCAGGGCCTCGTGCGGTGCCGCCTCGGTGGCTTCGTCCACGTCGAGCCGGGCCGCCAGAACGCTCTGGAGCGGCCCGTCGTGCAGGGACTCGGCCAGCTCCCTGCGTTCCCGTTCCGCGATGGCGACGCTCGCGGCGAGCATGGCGGTACGGCGGTGGGCGAGCTCGGCGATCTGCCGGACCCGCGACTGCTGGATCCGTGACAGGAACACCGCGGCGAGGCTGACCAGGCCGAGCGACAGAGTGTGCCCGATGGTGAAGTGGAGGTCGGGCGCGGCGTGTGCGTGGCCCACGGTGGAGGCGATGCAGTAGAAGGCGGTGGCCGCGGCCCCGGTCGCGGCCGTCACGACGGGACGGAGCTGGAAGGCGGAGAGGACCACGCCCAGCAACAGCCAGTCCGAGGTGAACGGATTGGCCCAGCCGGGATCGCTGTAGGTTCCGGACACGGTGAGCAGCAGGGCCAGCACCGGAAGGTCGACGAGCACCACCGCCCACGCCACGCGGGGGAAGGGACCCTTGCGCCAGGCGTGGACGAGCATGACGACGGCGTAGAGGACGTACAGGGCCACGAGGACGCCGGTCGCGCCCCCGTTCACGCGCGGGGGGAACAGCAGGAACTCCGCGCTCGCGGCGAGCACGAGGACCGTGCGAAGTGCCGCCTGACGGTGCAGGGCCAGCCACTGGTGCTCGACGAGCAGACGGGTGATCGCGTCCCGGTCGTGGTCCCGCAGCAGGTCGTCCCCGCCGTGGGTCCGGTCGCGCGTCCTTGCGTCCGCGGCCCCCCGCCGGTTCTGCGTCGTTTCGTGCATACCGTCGAGTATGGCCGAGCCGGTCAGTGCGCGGCGGGCGGGCGCAGCGCGCGGGGGCGCGCCACGACCCTCACGTCGGCCGGCGGACCTGCGACGGGTTCGACCGGCATGACCAGTCCGGCGGTGACCACGGCCTCCAGGGCCGGGCGGGCCGGGACCCCCAGGCTCGTGAACACCGCGTTCAGCTCGCTCACCGTGGTTCCGGGGGGCGCCGCCTCCAGCTGCACCGGGCCGCCCGCGGCGAGCTCCGGCCCGACCACCTCCCCGGGGAGCACCAGCCCGGCCGACAGGAGCACCAGCGCCTCGTCCAGCAGCGCCAGCCGCTCCGGGGCGGTGGGCGCCCAGGCCCACAGCAGCCACCGGGTCCGGTAGCGGCGTACGGGTGGCCTGCGGCCGACGACCCGGCCCCGCTCGTCGCGCACCTCGGCGGCGTCGCCGGGCCTGCCCTGGTCGAGGGCCGCCACGTGGAAGAGGTGCGCGCCGAGGCCGCGTCCGCCCTCGGCGCCCCCGGGGGCGGCCGTGACGGACGGTGGGGGCGCCTCGGCCGTCACGGTGCGGCGGCCGCCGGCCGGCGCGGTCTCCAGATGGGCCGTCAGAGCGGCCGAGATGGCGTGCAGCATGCCGGGAAGTATGCACGCCCCGGGCCGCCCGCCGCGGCGCTCGCGGCGGGAGCCCGCCGCCGGGTGCCCCCTCGGTCCGGCACCGGCCCGACGGGGCGTCCGATCAGGCCGGAAACACGGTCCCTCCAAACGTCCGATCGTCGCTCCCGCCGACCCGCTTCCGGTTGGCAGCATCACGGACAACAGTGCCCGCACCAGTCCCGGACCGGAGGTCCCATGCCCAGCTACCTCTCCCCTGGCGTGTATGTCGAAGAGGTGTCCTCGGGCTCGAAGCCCATCGAAGGCGTCGGAACCGCCGTGTGCGCGTTCGTCGGTTTCACGGAGAAGGGCCCGGTCAACGAGGCGGTCCTGGTGACGAACTGGACCCAGTTCGTCACCACGTTCGGCGAGTTCACCGAGGACACCCACCTGCCGCGCAGCCTGTACGGATACTTCCTCAACGGCGGGGGCAGCGCCTACGTGGTCCGTCTGGAGACCCCCCGGGCCGAGGACGTGGAGGCCGGTACGGCCAGCGCGGTGCTCGCGGGCGGGCCCGACGGACGCCGTGGCGTGCTCGGCGTGCGCGCCCTCGCCCCCGGCGCCCGGGGCAACGCCCTCAGCGTCGAGGTGATCACGGGTGAGGGGGAGTCCTTCGGCCTGGTGGTCAAGCGTGACGGCCAGGTCGCGGAGACGTTCGAGGGCCTCACCGCGGGAAAGGGACCGAGGGCCGCCGCCGAGGTGGTGCGGCGCGAGTCCCGTCTGGTCGCGGTGCAGCAGCTGGAGACCGTACGGCCCGCGGCCGGGGCGAGCCCCCTCGCCGGCGGTGCCGACGCCCGCTCGGGTCCGGCCCGGCTCAACCCCCAGGTGTTCCTGGGTTCCTCCGCGGAGCGCTCCGGCATCGCCGGTCTGGAGGCGATCGACGAGGTCACCATGGTGGCCGTGCCGGACCTGATGGCCTGCCTGAGCAGGGGTCTGCTCGACCGCGAGGGGGTCAAGGCCGTCCAGCTGGCGGTGATCGCGCACTGCGAGCTGATGGGCGACCGGGTGGCGGTGCTCGACACCCCGCCGGGCCTGAACGCGCAGGAGGTCCAGAACTGGCGGGTCGAGGAGACCGGCTACGACTCCAAGTACGCGGCGCTGTACTGGCCCTGGATCAGCGTGCTGGACCCCCGGACCGGCAAGCCGGCCCCGATGCCGCCGAGCGGCCACGTCGCCGGGCTGTGGGCCCGCAGCGACGATTCCCGCGGGGTCCACAAGGCCCCCGCCAACGAGGTGGTGCGCGGTGCACTCTCCCTGGAGCTGTCGATCACCCGCAACGAGCACGACCTGCTCAATCCGCTCGGGATCAACTGCATCCGCGCCTTCCCCGGTCAGGGGATCCGCGTCTGGGGCGCGCGGACGCTGAGCAGCGACCCCGAGTGGCGCTACCTCAACGTGCGGCGGCTGTTCAACTTCGTGGAGAAGTCGATCCTCTCGGGCACGAGCTGGGTGGTGTTCGAGCCCAACGACCCGAAGCTGTGGGACTCCGTCAAGCGGACGATCACGATGTTCCTGCGCGGGGTGTGGCGGGACGGCGCGCTCTTCGGCCGGACTCCGGAGGACGCCTTCTACGTGAAGTGCGACGAGGAGAACAACCCCGCCGAATCCCGCGAGCAGGGCATCCTCACCGTCGAGATCGGCGTATCGGTCGTCAAGCCCGCCGAGTTCATCGTCTTCCGCATCTCGCAGTTCGCCGACGGCGCCTCCCTCGACGAATAGCCCGTACGCACGCACCGGTCCCGGGCTCCGGGCCGCGGGCACCTCCCCCACGTCATCCAGGAAAGGAGCCGCGGATGTCCGTCAACCACGACGCGTTGACCGCCGCACGGTTCTCCATCACCATCGACGGCTACGAGATCGCCTCGTTCTCCGAGCTGTCCGGCATCACCACCGAGGTCGAGGCGGTCGACTACCTGTCGTCCAGCGACAAGGAAGTCATCTTCAAGAAGCTGCCCGGCAAGGCGAAGCCGCCGACCGTGGTCCTCAAGCGGGGCAAGAGCAGCGGTCTGGAGCTGTGGGCCTGGCACCAGAGCGTGCTCTCCGGGGAGATCAACGTCGCCCGCAAGAGCTGCTCGCTGGTCATGTACAGCTTCGACGGCGTCCCGGTGGCCCGTTACTACCTGTTCGCCGCGTGGCCCGCGAAGCTGGAGGTGGGGGCGCTCAAGGCCGGTGCGAGCGAGGTCCTCATGGAGACCGTGACCCTGGTCTGCGAGCGCATCCAGCGGGTGGCCCCGTGAGCGGCGCGGGCTCCGTCGCGGCGCTGTCCACCGAGTACCCCTTCGTCCTCCCGCGCGGCTACGTGGACTCCTCGGGCGTCGTGCACCGCGAGGGGGTGATGCGCCTGGCGACGGCGCGCGACGAGATCGCGCCGCAGGCCGACGCCCGGGTCAGGGCCAATCCGGCCTACCTGACGGTGCTGCTGCTGGAACGGACCGTCGTCGGCCTGGGCACGCTGCCCGAGGTCGGCGGGTACGTCATCGAGGGCCTGTTCGCCTCCGACCTGGCGTTCCTCCAGGACCTGTACCGGCGCGTCAACCAGGACGGGCACACCGCGACCGAGGTCGGCTGCCCCTCCTGCGGCCACGAGTTCACGGTCGACGTGGCCGGTGATGCCCCGGGGGAATCCTGACGTACGCGGCCGACCGCCTCTGGGAAGAGGTCGCGTACGTGGCGTACTACCTGCACTGGCCGTTCGAATCGATCCTCGACCTCGAACACCCCGTCCGTCAGAACGTCATCGCGGAGATCGGCCGGATCCACCACAAGCTCGCGGACGACTGACCCGGCCGGTCGGCCGCCACGGGAGAGGTACCCACCATGATCTGGCCCCTGCGCCGCAAACGGCATCCTGCCCGGCCGGACGGTACGTCCGAGACGGCCCCGGCCGCGCCGCCCGCACCGGCCGACGCACCCCGAGCGCCCCACGCACCCGACACACCCGTCGCGGACGGCGCCTGGGCCCGCGCCCGGCCCCTGCGTACGACGGCCGCGCCGCTGCCCGCCGCCACGATCACCACCACCCCGCTGGTGACCGCCGGCCGGGGCGGACTGGCCCGCACGGCGCCCTCCCTGCTGCCCGCGGCGGACCGGCGGCCGACCGGCACGGTCAGCGGGATCGCCGTCGCCCGGCCCCGTCCGGCCACCCACCGGCCCTTCCCCGAGCCGCCCCTGGGGGAGGCCTCCGCGCTGCCCCCGCCGGCCCGGCGCCGGGCCCGCCCCACCGGCCCGGCGCCGGCACCCGACACGCTGGTGCGGGCCGAGGGCGCCTACGTCGGCGAGCCCCGGCCGGCGGCTCCCGTCGAGGAGTCGCCGCCGTGGATGCGGGGGATCGTCCCGGGCATGTCACCGGACCAGGTCGCCGCCCTCTTCGGCGGTGCCCTCGGCGGCCTCACTCCCCCCTCCGCGACCGGTGCACCGTCCGCGCCGTCCGCACCGGGGCAGGCGGCCCCCGCCGTCACGGGTCCCGGCGCGGCGGCCGGTCTCGGCCACCCGCCGCGCCCCAGGCCCTCCCTCGCCGAAAGCCGCAGGCAGGCCGCCGCCAACTCCGTTCAGCGGGATCCCGGTACCGAGCCCGTCCCGGGCCCCGTGTCCCCCGGCGGCGGACACCGTGAACCGGTCCCGGAAGCGCCGGGCACCACCACCGCCGAGCCTCCGGCAACGGACCCCGGCCCGCGGCCGGATCCACAGCCGGATCAGCAGCCGGATCCGCAGCCCCCCGCGGCCGGCCACCGGGACCCGGTCCCCGCCGAGCGGCCCGCCGGGCCGCCCGCGCCGACGGCCCGGACCGCCACGCGTCCGCTGGGCCTGCGGCCTCCCCTGGAGCACCCCTCGGCCCACCGGTCCGGCGAACGGGACACGGCCGGGGAGGGCGGGCGCCCCCAGGGACCGGCCCCGCCGTACGAGGCGCCCACCGCGGGCACGGTCGTACCGCGTGACATGGCCTCGGCGTTCGCCCTCCTGTACGGGGTGGACGTCTCCGCCGTGCCCGTGCACCGGGACCGGAACGCCTCCGCGCGCGCTTCCGGCATGTCGGCGCGTGCGTTCACCGAGAGGGGCGCGGTCTTCCTGCCCAAGGAAGCGGGCGGGATGGAGGACCGAAAGGTCCGGGGGCTGCTCGCCCACGAGCTGACCCACGCCGTCCAGCAGCGCCGGCACGGGCCCTCCCTGCCGGCGGAGAACACCTCCGCCGGGCTGGAGATGGAACGCCAGGCCGTGGCCGCCGAGCAGTACTTCCGCGGTGACCCCGCCGCTCCCGCTCCCGAACCCGCCCCGGAGCCCGCACCGGCGCCCTGCGATCACACCCCGGACGCGTCCGCACCCGCGCAGTCGGTCTCCTGGACCCCCGACGGCGGCATGGTCACCGGGGGTGTCCAGCGCGCCTCGGCGGACGAGATCACCCAGAAGTTCTTCGAGGAAATGAACGAGCTGCGCACCGAACTGGGCATCTCCAAGCGCCTTTCATCGGTGTCCGAGCTGGACAGGAACGAGCGCGCGATGCTCGAACTGAGGCTCCGCAAGGCCGGTCTGGAGGAGGAGAAGGAATCGGGGGAGGAAGCCGCGAAGCGTCCCCTGGACTGGGCGGAGCTCTTCGCGCAGTCCGCGTCCTCCCTCGCGAGCGACGCGATGCGGCCCTTCTACTCGCGCAGTGCCGAGGAACAGAAGGAGAGCCGGGACTCCTGGCGGCGGGTGGCGACGGGCGGGCCCCACGGCTCCGACCGCAGCCATCTGGACCACCTGGACGACGAGGAGGATGCGGAATCCCAGAAGAGCGGTACGGGCGGGACGGGCCGGACGGGCGATACGGGCGGGGACGGAGCCCGGCCCCGCCCCGCGCCCGTGGCGGGCTCCCGGCCGGGCCCGGCGGGCCCGGCCGACGCCGCCGCGGTCGCTTCCCTCTACGGCAAGATCGTCGAGCTCCTGGAGAACGACGGTCTGCTGCCGCCCGGCAGCACCACCAAGGCCACCACCAAGACCACCGGCGAGGCTCCGGTGGCCGCCGCGGCGGCCCCGCCCGCCGCCGGACCCACGGCCGGATCCGCTCCGCCCGGCGCTCCCGGCCCCGCTCCGGCCCCGGGTCCGGCAGCGGCCGCCCCCCGGAGGGGCGGGTACGGATCCGCCGTCCCCGCCCCCGTACCCGTTCCCGTGAAGTCCCCGGCCGCCGAACCGAAGAAGGAGGTGAAGGAAGCCGAACGTCCCCTGGACTACGCGGAGGTGTTCGCACAGGCCGCCTCCTCCCTCGTCGGCGACGCGATGCGGCCCTTCTACGCCCGCAACGCCGAGGAGACCGCCCGGAGCCGGGACCTGTGGCGGGCACGGGCGCTGGGCGTGAGCCGGGAGCGGGCAACGGCCGCCGAACGCGACCTGCTGGAGGAGGAGGACACCGCCTGGCCCGTGGCGCCGGTGGCCGGAACCACCGACCCGGCCGACCGGACCCCGTCCGTGAAGCGGGCCTCGACGGCGCCCGCCGCGGTCCCCCTCTCCCTCACGCCCGCCCTGCTGGCCGACCAGTGGGACGAGGCTTCCCTGCGGGTGCTGTCGGGGCGGCTCTACCCGCTGCTGGTGGACGACCTGCGTCACGACCTGATGGCCGGACAGCAACGGCAGGGCTTCCCCTGACCGCCTGGCCCCCGCCCCCGTCCCAGCCCCAGCCCCTCCACCCCGTCCGACACCCCTGTGAGCCGATAAGGAAGGCCCATGCCGTTCTCCGACAACACCACACTCGCTCTCGCCAACCGGTTCCAGGTCGTCCTCGACGACGGGAACGTGGACCTGGGCAGCTGGCACCAGTGCCAGGGCCTGGAGGTCAACTGGAAGATGGCCGACTACCGGGCCGGTGACGGCGGCAACGAACGCTGGTACTACCCGGGTTTCACCGAGTACCCGCCCCTGAAGCTCACCCGGGCCGCGTGCTCGGACTCGCCCAAGGTCCAGGCGTGGCTGTCCAAGGCCTCCTTCTCCCGGCAGCCCAACACGGGGTCGGTGACCCTGCTGGACCCGTCGAACAAGCCGGTCATCAGCTGGGACTTCAAGTCGATCGTGCCGATGAAGTGGTCCATCGTCGGCTTCGAGGCCGGTACCAGCAAGGTGGCCCTGGAGACCCTCGAACTGATGCACAACGGCTTCCTCAGCGACGAGAACAAGCCGTGACCGGGACCCCCGGCACGAGGTGCCGCCCATGACCATGACGCATGACGCCAAGATGGCGCTGAACTCCCGCTTCCACGTCGCCGTCGGCGACTTCGAGCTGGGGGGCTGGGCCAGCTGCCGCGGACTGGCCGTCACCTTCGAGAACGAGTCCCTCGCCGTCGGCGGGTGCTACGACGAGTCCTGGGTCCTGCCCACCAGGATCACGTACCCCACCATCACCCTGGTCCGCGCCATCACCCCGGACGGCACGAAGACCGTGCACGACTGGTTGCGCCGCATGCAGCGGGAGTGGGTGAACAGCGACGACGACCGCGACCGCGGCACCACCGCCACCATCAAGCTGATGGACACCTCGAACAAGCTGAGCAAACCGGTGTTCGAGTGGACCCTGCGCAGCGTCTACCCCAAGTCGTGGAAGGGCCCCGACATGGACGCCACCAACACCAACGTCGCCACGGAGACCCTCGAACTCATCCACCAGGGCTTCCTGTAACGAGCCGCTTCCGAGAAGGGCAGCAGACCATGACCGTGTACGGCAACACGTACGGTCCCGCCGTGCTCACGTGCACCGAACCGCCGATGATCGGGACCGTACCCTTCCAGCTGAACCCCGAGTCGATCAGCTTCTCCCGGGACGTCCGGGCGACCGAGATCGGCTCCTCCAAGGGCAGCATGGGCACGGTCTTCAAGCGCGCCGAGCCCGCGAGGATCTCCCTCAGCGACATCACCATCCGGGGGATGCACACCAAGGCGCTCTGCGACCAGCTGCTCAACTGGATGTCGCCCGGATCGGGCCGGCTGGGCCAGATGGTCGGCGGCATGATCACCGTGAAGTCGGGGGGCAAGTGGCAGTTCACCAACCGGCTGCCCAGCCTGACGTTCCTGTGGGGACCGCCGGAACTCGGCTTCTGCTACTCGGTGATGCTCACCTCCGCCACCATCCGGTACGTCCGCTTCAACGCCAACGCGATACCGGTGCGCGCCAAGGTCACCCTGTCGATGAGCGAGCAGCCGAGCCTCCTGGGCACCCTGCCCACCAACCCGACGTCCGGCGGCCTGCCGGGCCGGGGCACCCACACCCTGACCGAGGGCGAGAACCTCCAGGCCGTCGCCCTGGACGGCTACGGCAGCCCGCACGCCTGGCGCGAGATCGCCCGCGCCAACGGCATCGAGGACCCGCTGCGGGTACGCCCCGGACAGGTCGTCTACCTGCCGCACCCCGATGAACTCGACGCGGAGGAGGGCCGGTGAGCGGGCAGCCGTCGAGCCCGCACCGGGTCCTGCCACAGATCCGGGCCGGGTCCGGCCGGCCGGCCGACCTTCCCCCGGCCCTGGCCGAGCGGGTGACCCGGGTCGTGGTGGACACCCACCTCCACCTGCCCGACATGTTCGAGATCACCTTCCACGAGCCGGACCCGCTGGGCACCACCGCCGCGGACGAGCGGGGCCTCCGGGCCGGCTGCCGGGTGCAGATCCTGGCGGCCGCGACCACCGGCGAGGACGCCGGTACCGAGCTGCTCAGCGGGGAGATCACCTCGGTGGAGGCCGTCTGCCAGAACATGACGGTGGAGACGGTCATCCGCGGGTACGACGCGAGCCACCGGCTCCACCGGGGACGTTCCACCCGTACCTTCCTGAACCGCACCGACGGCCAGATCGCCCGGCAGGTGGCGGAGGACGCCGGGCTGGACATCGGCGACGTGCGGGCGGCCGGGACCGTGCACGAGCACGTGTCGCAGGTCGCCGAGAGCGACTGGGCGTTCCTGCGCCGGCGCGCCCGCGCGCTGGGCTGGGAAACCGGCGTGCGGGAGGGCAAGTTCTACTTCCGCCCCACGGACGGCCCGGCAGTGCCCTCCGCGGCCGGAGTCCGTGCCCGCGCGGTGACCCTGACCTTCGGCGAGAACCTGCTCTCGTTCCGGCCCCGGCTCACCGCCTCGGGTCCGGCCCGCGAGGTCGAGGTGCGCGCCTGGGACGCGCACAGCGGGCGTCCCGTCTCGGCGGTCTCGCCCGTGCGCGACTCCCGCGACGGGCCGACCGGTGCCCCGGTGCCCCGCGACTTCGACCGGCCGCTGACCCCGGCCAACCGGCGCCGCGCCTCGCGGCCGGACCGGGTGGACGTGGTCACCTGCGCGCCCGGGGCGGGCGCGGCCGCGGCGCAGGAGGTGTCCCGGCTGGCGCGCGGGCTGGCCTCGCGGCTCGCCGGCACGCGGGGCGAGGCGGAGGGGTGGCTGATGGGCCATCCCCGGGTGCAGGCCGGGACCGAGGTCGAGGTGGACGGCGTACCGGAAGCCTTCGCCGGCAAGTGGAGGGTCTCCCAGGCCCACCACGTCTTCGGCGAACACGAGGGCTACCGGACCCGGTTCACCGTCGGCGGGAGCGAGGACCGCTCCCTGTACGGCCTGGCCGCCGGTGGCCCGTCGGACGGTTCCGCCGCCCTGGAGGGGGTGGTCTGCGCCGTGGTCAGCGACATCAACGATCCGGCGCGGCTGGGACGCGTACGGCTGCACCTGCCGTGGCTGGCCGAGGACTACGAGTCCCACTGGGCGCGGGTGGCGCAGTTCGGCGCCGGCGCCCGCGGCGGGGCGCTCTTCCTGCCCGACGTGGGCGACGAGGTCCTGGTCGGGTTCGAGCTCGGCGACGCGGGGCGCCCCGTGGTGCTGGGCTCCCTGCTCAACGCGGGCAGCGATTACGTGGCGAACGGGCTGGGAGGCCCGGCGGTCCAGGCGAGCGGGAAGACCGCCCGGGTGGTGCGCCGGGGGTTCGTCTCCGACCTGGGCAACAAGCTGGTGTTCACCGACGGCACGGGCGGCGGCAAGACCCCCTCCCAGGTCTCCCTGGGCAACGCGCGGGGGAACCTGGCGCTGGTCATCGACGAGACCTCCCGCACGGTGACGTTGAGCTGCGACGCCTCGCCGTCGGGCCGCGACGGCGCCCGGAAGCTGACCATCCGCTGCGACGGCGGCGACGTCACCGTGGACGCGGGTGCGGGCGGCACGGTGAAGGTCGTGTCCGGCGCCAAGGGGAAGGTGGCCGTCGAGGGGGGCGAGGTGTCGGTGAACGCCGGCCGCAAGCTCTCCCTGACCAGTCGGGGGGAACTCACCATCTCGGGCACCGTCGTGAAGGTCAGCGGCAACCCGATCAAGCTGAACTGAAAGGCGCACCCCCGTCATGGCACTCCCCTCCTCCCCCGCCGACAACCCGCCGGCCGGGCCCGGCGGACTCCGCCGACCGGTCACCGATTTCGTCGGCGCGGGCTGGGCCTTCCCCCTGCGGACGGACGCCCAGGGCCGGATCGCCCTCGCCCGGGGCCGGCACGAGATCGAGCAGGCGATCCACCTGATCCTCGCCACGTACCCGGGAGAGCGGCCGATGCGGCCCCACTTCGGCTGCCGGCTGCGGGACTTCGTCTTCGGCGACACCGGCGGACGCACCCGTGCCGAACTGTCCACGGCCGTGCGCGACGCCCTGCTGGCGTGGGAACCGCGCATCGAGGTGCACGCCGTGGAGGTGAACGGCGATCCCGACCGGCCGTCGCTGCTCTACATCGACGTGCAGTACACGGTGAAGACCACGAACGACCGGCGGAACCTGGTCTTTCCCTTCTATGTCATCCCCGAGGAAGGCGACTACTGATGTCCGTGCCGATCCCCCACCTCGACGACCGGCGGTTCCAGGACCTCGTCGACGACGCGAAGCGCATGGTCATGCGCCGCTGCCCGGAGTGGACCGACCACAACGTCTCGGATCCCGGCGTCACGCTGATCGAGACGTTCGCCTTCATGACCGACCAGCTCCTGTACCGGGTCAACCAGGTGCCCGACCGGCTGTACCTGACGTTCCTGCGGATGCTGGGCTTCGGGCTGACGGCGCCGACCGCCGCCCGTGCGGCGGTGACGTTCTGGCTGTCGGCGCCCGCCTCGACCCCGATGGTGCTGCCCGCCGCGACGAGCGTCGCGACCCGGTCGGGCGACGGCCTGGAGCCGGTCGTCTTCTCCACCGTGCGCGAGGTCGCGCTCCCGGCCGCCCGGCTGGAGCACCTGCTGACCCTGGAATCCGCGCGGGGCGCCCTCGTCCCCCGCGAGGAGCACCTGCGGCTCGACATCGACTTCGAGGCCTTCGGCGAGGGCAGGCCCGCATCCGGCGACGCGCTGCTGCTGGGGCTGAGCGAGCCCGCCCCGCGGTGTCTGGTCCGACTGGACTTCGAGTGCACCGTCCAGGGCATCGGCGTCGACCCCGACCGCCCCCCGCTGGTGTGGGAGGCCTGGGACGGTGTCGGCTGGCGGGAGTGTCCCGTCCACGAGGACACCACGGGCGGCCTGAACCGGCCGGGCCGGGTGGTGCTCCAGCTGCCGGACCGGCACGAGGCCAGTGTGCTGGAGAGCCGCAGCGCGGGCTGGATACGGGCGGTCGTGGTCAGCGCCGGTGAGGGCGTGCCGGGGTACAGCTCCTCGCCGATGATCACGGCCCTGAGCGCGGGGGTGGTGGGGGCCACGGTGCCCGCCGTGCACGCCGAGGTGA
Organism: Streptomyces sp. NPDC004667; assembly: GCF_040609475.1. Lineage (NCBI taxonomy): Bacteria > Bacillati > Actinomycetota > Actinomycetes > Kitasatosporales > Streptomycetaceae > Streptomyces > Streptomyces sp. NPDC004667. Next base: position 14,950 of record NZ_JBEXKC010000103.1, read on the forward strand.
TCGAGGACGACGTCCTGGGCCAGACCGAGGGCACTCCCGGCCAGCGGCTGGCGCTGTCCCGCGCCCCGGTGCTGTTCAACGTGTCGGAGCCGGTCCTGGAGACCAGCGGCGAGGACGGCTGGGAGCGCTGGGAGCGGGTGGAGCACTTCGCCGACAGCGGGCCCGGGGACCGGCACTACGTCCTGGACCCGACCACGGGCACGGTCTGCTTCGGCCCGATGCTGCGCGAGCCGGACGGCTCGACCCGGCAGCACGGCGCGGTCCCCGTGCGGGATGCGCAGGTGGTGATGCGTTCGTACGCGACCGGTGGCGGCCGGCGCGGCAACGTCGCCGCCGGTGCGATCGAGACGCTCACCTCGGCCGTGCCCTTCGTCACGGACGTCGGCAATCTGGAGCCGTCGGTCGGCGGAATGGACGGCGAGAGCCTGGCGGACCTGCGGGAGAGGGCGCCGATGCTGCTGCGGACCCGCGACCGGGCCGTGACGGCCGAGGACTTCGAGGTGCTGGCCCGGCAGGCCGCGCCGGAGGTGGCACGGGTACGGTGCCTGCCCGCGGGTTCCTCCGGTGTGCCGGCCGGGTCGGTGAGGCTGCTCGTCGTACCGGCTCCGCCAGGCGGCACGCGGGTCCGCTTCGAACACCTGGTGCCGCCGGAGCCGGTGCTGGAGCGGATAGCGGCGTACCTCGAACCCCGCAGGCTGCTGGGAACGCGGGTGTCCATCGAGCCGCCCCTGTACCGGGCGGTGACGGTGATCGCCCGGGTCCGGGCCCGCCGGGGCGCGGACACCGGCCAGGTCCACGACGACGTTTCGGCGGCGCTGTACGGATTCCTGGACCCGATCGAGGGCGGCCCGGAAGGCACGGGCTGGCCCTTCGGGCGCCCGGTTCAGACGGGCGACCTGTACGCGCGGCTGCACGCCGTGGCGGGGGTGGACCTGGTCGAGGAGATCAAGCTGTACAGCGCGAATCCGGTGACGGGGGCCCGGGGCGAGCCGACCGAACGGCTGGAACTGGACCCCTCCAGCCTGGTGTTCTCCTACGAGCACCACATCAAGGTGGAGGAGACCCGGTGAGGGGCGGCGTCGAGGGGCTGGCCTCTCCCTACCCGATCGGCGGGCTGCTGCCGGCGGTGTACCAGGAGGACGAGTTCGCCCAGCGGTTCACCGCCGGGCTGGACGACGTCCTGGCCCCCGTTATCTCCACGCTCGACTGCCTGGAACACTATCTGGACCCCGCCCTGGCACCGGACGACTTCCTGCCGTGGCTGGCGGGCTGGCTGGGCGTCGGGTTCGGCGGCCACCTCGGCCCGGACCGCCGGCGGCTGCTGCTGGCCGCCGCGGGCGACCTCTACCGGCGGCGGGGCACCGCGGGCGGCCTCCGCGACCACCTGGAGCTCGCGTTCGGCGGACGGGTGGAGGTCGAGGACGGCACCTCGGTGACCGTGCGCACCGCTCCGTCCAGACCGGCCGACTCGGTGGGAACGGCCTCGGGCGAACACCCCGTGCTGACGGTCCGGATCACCCCCGAGGCGGCCGTGGACCACGCGGTGGTCGAACGGTTCGTCGCCGCTGCCAAGCCGGCCCACATACCGCACGCCGTGGAGGTCCGGGCGGGGTGATCGTCTGCCGCAAGTGCGGGTTCCACAACGACGCGACCGACGCCTTCTGCGGTTCCTGCGGGAGTTTCCTCGAATGGACCGGGCAGAAGGTCGAACTCGACATCGCCGCGGAGGAGCGCCGGGAGCTCGAAGCCGAGGCGAAGGCCAGCACCCGTCCCGGTCTGATGGACCGTGCCAGGATGCTGTACTCCGACGTGGGCAAGGCGGACGCGCTGCCGGGCCGGACGGGGCCGGCCGGAGCACCGGGCGCGCCGGGCGGGATGGGCCGTCCGCCCGGCCTTCCCGGGGCTCCGCCCGCCGGGCCGGGCGGTCCGCCGGGGATGCCGGGCCGCCCCGGCGGCCTTCCCGGAATGCCACCGGGACTGGGCGGACCCCCGGGGATGCCCGGCCGCCCCGGCGGCCCTCCCGGAATGCCCGGCCGCCAGGCGCCGCCTCCGCCACCTCCGCCGCCTCCGCCGCCACCACCACCACCGCCGCCGCCACCCTCGTCGGGAGCCGGCGGCGGTGCGGGCGCTGCCGACAAGGACGAGGAAGGGGACGACTGGCTCAAGAAGATCCTCGCCGACGAGGAAGACGGCGAAGACGACGGCGAAGAGGACGGCGAGGACGACGACTGGCTGAAAAAGGCACTCGCCGCCGTCGAGGACACCAAAACGGCAGGGGGAAGGACGAAGACCCCCGATACCGCCGGGGACGACGAGGAGGACGGGGAGGACGGGGAGGACGAGGAAGGGGACGACTGGCTCAAGAAGATCCTCGCCGACGAGGAAGACGGCGAGGACGACGGCGAAGAGGACGGCGAGGACGACGACTGGCTGAAGAAGGCGCTCGCCGCCGTCGAGGACAGCAAGACGACCGACTGGCTGACGAAGACCCCGGCCCCCGCCACGAACGCCAAGAACGCCGGGGACGACGAGGAAGACGAAGAAGACGACGACGCCCTCGCACCCCCGGCGGCGAACCGCGAGGAGCCGTCGGAGATGGCGCCGCAGCGGGAGCAGCGTCCCGTCGTGAGCAGGCAGCGCCTCCCCCCGCGCCACCACGAGGTCGGTGACCTGCTGTGCCCCTCGTGCGGTCAGGGGAACGAGCCGCACCGGTCGTTCTGCAACCGCTGTGGCACGGAGCTCTCGCAGGAGCGGGTCGTCCGCCCGCCCTGGTGGAAGAAGTTCGTCCCCCGCCGGCACGGCGAGGTGCTGGAGGCGGGCGCGCGGCCGGGCCAGGAAGGGGTCAAGGACAAGCGGAAGATTCCGACGCTGAGTTCCATGGCCGGGACCCTGCGCATGGTCGGCGGGATCACGGCGCTGACCATCGCCGTCATCTACGGTGTGCACCCGCCCTTCCGGGAGGCGGTCTGGGCCCGGATCACGTCGGTCCAGAACCGGGTGGACAAGTTCGTCCACCCTCAGCTGACCCCCGTTCAGCCGCTCCGCACGATCGGCAGCGTGGAGTCCCCGGACCATCCCGCTTCCAAGAGCTCCGAGGGCAACACCAAGACGTACTGGGCCTGGCCGCGCAAGGCCCAACCGGTCACCCTGACGCTGGAACTGGCCGAAGCGGTCCCCATCAACAGCGCGATCGTGGCCAACGGCACGGAGGACCAGTTCCGCAACTACGCACGCGTCAAACAGCTGAAGGTGTCCTACTCCAACGGCACGAGCCAGACCGTCGACCTCCACGACATCCCGCAGCCCCAGCAGGTGAAGCTGGACAGCCACGGCAAGGTCACCACGGTGGTTCTCGAGGTGCTCTCCTACTACGGCAGCGGAGCCGAGGGCGAAGGGGCGCTGTCGGAGGTCGAACTCCTCACGCAGACCGGCGGGCTCGGCTCCTGGTAGGGCCGTGCGGGCAGTCACGCTCCCCCGGTGGACCGGCCGATCGGCCGACCGCGCGGGCAGCCCGGACGGGGGAGGCTGAGAAGCGTGGGCACAAAGGTGTCCACGGCCCGACGGGCCCTCGTCGGAGGCAGGGGATCTGGATGACCCATGTACTCATCATCGAGTCCGACCCATCACTGCGTGGACGGCTGGAGACGGGACTGCGCACCCTCAAGTACCGGGTGACCACCGCGAGCGGCGGGCGGGACGGACTTCGGGCGGCCGTCAGCCGGCAGCCCGACCTGGTGCTCCTCGATCTCGACCTCCTCGACGTCGACGGGCTCGACGTACTCAGGGTCCTGAAGGCGACCTCCACTCCCGTCGTCGCCGCGGTCCCGGTCAACGACGAACGCCGTGCGGTGGCGGCGCTGCGGTCGGGGGCCGCCGACTGTGTCGGCAAGCCCATCTCGCTCGGCATCCTCGACGCCCGGCTCGACGCCCTCGCCAAGCGCAGTCGGGTCAGAACGGAACTGCCCGTACTCCGCGTCGGTGACCTCGTCGTCGATCCGGGCGCCCACGTGGCGCGGATCGGCGACCGCGCGCTGCGGCTGCGTCCGAAGGAGTTCCAACTGCTGTCCTACCTCGCCTCGCGCGAGGGTCATGTGATCAGCAGGCGGGAACTGCTGCGGGAGGTCTGGGGCGGTCCGGGTACCGCGTCCAACAGGACCGTCGACGTCCACCTGTGTCTGCTGCGCCGACGGCTGGGCGAGAGCGCGGCGCGCCCGCGGTACCTGCACAGCTTCCGCGGGGTGGGCATCAAGCTGCACGCGCCGACGTCATGACGGGCCGTACGCACACCCGGGGCCAACACCGCGTCAGCCCCGTGTTAACACGGCGGCTCCTAGGCTCGGTCCTCAGCCACCGGTCCACCCCGGAACCCCAGCAGAAACCCGACGGCCCCCGCCATGCACTCACTCAGCACGCTCACCGCACTCGCCGCGCCCTCGGCGCTCCGGCTGCTCTGCTGCGTGGTCCGCCGTGCCCTGTGGTCCGCCACTCGGTAGCCGCGTCGACACGGTTCCGGCCGGACGGCGGCCCCGCACCGGCCCGCCGGGCCGTCCCTCCTCCTGTTCCCCCTTCCCGCGGAGCACATCATGTGTCTTCACCACCCGCGCGGCCGTCGCGCCCGCACGCCGCGCCGTTTCCGCCATGCGAGGATGCTGGTCGTGCTGGAGAGCTGCGACCGTCCGGCGCAGCAGGCCCGTCGTCTGCTCGCGGGGCAGCTCGCGCACCTGGGACTGCTGCCCGCCACGGACTGCCCGGAGCGCCGTCGTGCCGACGACGCGCTCCTCGTCGCCAGTGAACTCGTCACCAATGCCTGCCGGCACACCTCCGGCCCCACGCGCCTCACCTCGTGCTGGCACCCGGAGCAGCAGAGCTTCACCATCTCCGTCTTCGACCCCTCGCCCGCCATGCCACGTCCCGCCCCGGAGGACGAGCGCGGCGCACACGGCGGCTACGGCATCCACCTCGTGGACCACCTCTCGGACCGCTGGTGCGTCGTGGCGTCGCCCGACGCCGGGGGCAAGAGCGTCTCGGCGACGGTCACCTTCCCGGCCGCCCCGCGCGAGTACGCGGTCCGGCCGGGGGGGCCGGTCGGTGGATCCGGCGGATGATTGACCCTCCTCCGAACCGCCGACCCGATCAGGAGGGCGACGGGGGTCGGCCGGCTCGCGGTGATGCGGCCGATGCCCTCGCCCGTACCACCGGCGCACCCTTCTGACCTGCCGTTCTTCCTCAACAGCCCGGCCCGTGGCCCCGTCCCGGCCCTGGTGCGGCCCGTACGGTCCGGGCGTCCGCGCCGCCCGTCCCGCCCCGGCCGCCGCGACGGGACACCCCGTCGCAAGGCCGATGATTCGAAGCGAGCCCCCCTCTCCACCAGCACGTCGTGAGGACACTGCCATGACACCCGTCCACGGATACCCGAAGGCCCCGGCCCCCGAAGGAGCCGGTCCCCGTCGGCGGCGCCGTCGGTTCCGGATAGCCGCACTGGCCACGGCGGCGGTGCTCACCGCCCTGACCGCGGCAGCCTGTTCGGCCGGCGACAACTCCACCGGCTCCTCCCCGGGTGCCTCCCGGTCCTCGGCGCCCGGCACACCGATGGCGGCGTCCGTGCCCGACCGGATCGTCATCCCCTCGATCGGGGTCAACGCCCACCTGGCCTCGGTCGGGCTGCAGCCGGACGGCCAGATGGAAGAGCCCTCGTTCGACGCCCCCGCGGACGCCGCCTGGTACCGCAGGGGCCCGACACCCGGAGAGGCCGGCCCCGCGACCATCGTGGGCCACCTCGACACCCCGACGACCCCCGAAGCGGTCTTCTACAAGCTGCCCGACCTCAAGAAGGGCGACGAGATCGACGTCAAGCGCCAGGACCAGAGCACGGCGGTCTTCGACGTCGACTCGGTGGAGACCTTCCTCAAGGACCAGTTCCCCACCCAGAAGGTCTACGGCGACACCGGGGGCAAGGCCGAACTGCGGGTGATCACCTGTGGCGGCAGCCTCACCAACGACCGTCACTGGGATTCCAACGTCGTGGTCTTCGCCCACCTCGTCGGCAAGTCCTGACGGCCCGCGGAGCACGAGGTGTACGGGTGGTTGTGGCGGCGCCTGCCGGGCCCGCTCCCGGTGCGGGTGCTGACCGCCGCGGTCGCTGTGGGCTCGGTGGTCGTCGTCCTGTTCCGGTACGTGTTCCCCTGGGCCGAACCGCTGCTGCCGTTCGGTGACGTCACCGTGGACACCCTTCCGTGAGCCGTTCCCGGCACCCGTCCGCCGCGGTCGGCGGACGGGCGGCCCGGCGCCG
>NZ_JBEXKC010000104.1:0-20449 GCF_040609475.1 Streptomyces sp. NPDC004667
GGGGCCGACGGCCGGGACGCGGCCGGGGGCGTGAGGGGGCCGGGGCGGGGGCGCGGGTGGGGTGGGGTCACCTGGGGCCGGCGGCGAGGCCGCTCTCCCAGGCCCAGGCGGCGATCTCGACGCGGTTGCGGGCGTCGAGCTTGGCCTGGACGTTGGCGAGGTGGGTCTTGACGGTGGACAGGGACACGTACAGTTCGGCGGCGATCTCGGCGTTGGTCAGCCCGCGGGCGAGGCAGCGTACGACCTCGCGTTCGCGTTCGGTGAGGGGCTCGGCGGGGCGGCGGGCGGCCTGGGCGGCGGTGGTGCGCGGGGCCATCTCGCGCAGCAGCCGCACGGTGATCGCCGGGGAGACGAGGGCGTCGCCGACGGCCGCCGCCCGGACGGCTTCAACCAGCATGGCCGGGCTCGCGTCCTTCAGGAGGAAGCCGGAGGCGCCGCCGTGGAGCGCGGCGTGGACGTACTCGTCGAGGTCGAAGGTGGTGACGATGACGATGCGCGGGCCGTCGCTGCCGGAGAGGCGGCGGGTGACTTCGAGTCCGTCGAGCCGGGGCATGCGGATGTCGAGGAGGAGGACGTCGGGCCGGTGCTCGGCGACGGCGGCGAGGGCGGCCTCCCCGTCGACGACGTCGGCGAGGACCTCGATGTCCGGCTGGCTTTCGAGGATCATCCGGAAGCCGGTCCTGACCATCTCCTGGTCGTCCGCGATGACCACGCTGATCGTCATGCGCCGCCTTCCCCGCTGTCGCCCGCTGCCGCCGGTGGGTCCTTCCCGTCGGACCGGGGCGGGTGTCGGCCCGCCGTCGCGGGGCGGGCCGTCGGGAGGGTGTCACGGGGTGGGGGCGGTGGCGGGCCGGGCTCGCGACGGCTCCCCCGACATTACGCACGTTCGGGGCAGCGCGCCTCGCCCTTCCGGCCCCGTAGAGAGCGGCCGGAAGGGCGAGGAGTGGGGGCGGAAGCGGGGGCCGGGGCTACAGGCCGGCCGCGGCGGCCTTGATGTCGGCGGCGAAGGTGGAGACCTCGGTGTAGACGCCGGGGTAGCCGGCGCGGGCGCAGCCCTCGCCCCAGCTGACGATGCCGACCTGGATCCAGGCGTTCGCGTCGTCGCGGCGGAACATCGGGCCGCCGGAGTCGCCCTGGCAGGTGTCGGTGCCGCCCTGGGCGAAGCCGGCGCAGATCTCCTCGCCGGGGGTGAGGTCGGCGCCGTAGGAGCTCTGGCAGGAGGCGTCGGAGACGAAGGGGACCTGGGCCTTGAGCAGGTAGCGCTGCTGGCCGCCGCCTTCTCGGGCGGCGCCCCAGCCGGCGACGGTGAAGGTGCCGTTGTCGTAGGCCTTGGTCTCGGCGATCTTGAGGGTGGGCTGGTTGATGGGCTTGGCGAGCTTGATCAGGGCCCAGTCGCGGCCCTTTCCGTTGTAGCCGGGGGCCTGGAGGACCTTGGTGGACTTGACCTTGACGGCACTGGAGCTGTTGAGGTCGACGACACCGCCGGTGGCGGTGATGGAGGTGTTGTTGCCGGAGCCGTCGACGCAGTGGGCGGCGGTCAGCACGATCTGCTGGGTGTAGAGGGCGCCGCCGCAGCCCATGGAGAGGCGGACCATGAAGGGGAACTCGCCCTGGGCGGCGCGGGTTCCGCCGACGACGGGGGCGGGGGCGGCGCTGGCGCCGGTGGGCTGGAGGCTGACGGCCGCGAGGGCCACGGCGCCTGCGGCGAGGGTGCGCTTGAGGACTCCTGTGAGAGTGGCCACGGTCAACACACTGCCTTTCGTGGGGGGTTGGGCTGTGCGCGCCATCGGGTTCATGACACGTCCATGACACCTCTGCGCCGCCACGGGCTTCAAGAAGGCCTTTTCGGACAACTTCCGGCCCGGGGGGCGGTATGACGGACGACGGCCGCCGGACCAGCCCGGTCGAGCACGGATTTCCGCACCTGGAGACGGTCCGCGCGGCGATCGGCGCGCTCTTCCGCGCGCTGACCGCCGACGGGGTCCGGGCCTATGCCACGAGCCTGGATCCCGCCGATGCGGCCTTCGGCCCCGAGGAGGACCTGCACCTGGGGGCGCACCGGGTGGCGTCCGCGGTGGTGCGCGCGCTTCGGTTGCCCGACGCGCGGATGGTGGTCGCCTTCCGGCCGATGCGGGACGCGGCCACCGTGGAGCTCGCGGCGGGCCCCGAGTACTTCGTGGAGGTCAACGACCGCTTCCGCGTGCACCGCCGCGACCTGGCGGCGGCCCTCGCCCACGAGGCCGCGCACGTGCTGCTGCACCGCCTCGGCCTGCGCTTCCCCGCCACCGCCGACGACGAGGTGCTCACCGACACGGCCGCCGCCTTCCTCGGGGCCGGCTGGCTGCTGCTGGACGCGTACCGCGAGGACGCCCTGACCCACCAGAAGCTCGGGTACCTGACCCCGGAGGAGTTCGGCTACGTCCTCGCCCGGCGCGCCCGCCTCTTCGGGGAGGACCCCTCCCCCTGGTTCACCAGCCCCCGGGCCTACGAGGCCTACGTACGCGGGCGCGCGCTCGCCGACCGGGAGTGGCGCCGGGCGCCCCTGGCCGGCGCGGGCCGGGCGCAGCGGCTGCGCTACGCCGGCGCCCGGCGGGCGGGGGCGGCCCCGGCGCGCGGGGCGGCGTACCGGTTCGGGCGGGGCGAGGACGGGGAGGCGCGGGTGAGCTTCCCGTGCCCGGTGTGCGGGCAGTGGCTGCGGGTGCGGGCGGGCGGCGGGGCACTGCGGGCGCGGTGCGGGCTGTGCCTCACGGTGCTGGAGTGTGACCCCTAGGCGGGACGGGAACAGGAGCGCGGGGCGGGGTCCGAGAGGGAGGTTTCACCGGGTGGCCACGAAAAGTTTCCTACCGACCAGTAGACATGGGTGCGGCGCTGACCGAATCTGATCGCGTACATGCCAACGCATCACCGAGGAGCGCCCCCACATGCTCGCTGCCCACCGCGCCCGCGCCGCCGCCGCGGCCGTCGTCGCCGCCACCGCCCTGACCCTGCTGCCGGCCACCGCCGCCGAGGCCGCCCCGGCCGCCGCGCCCGCCGCCGCCCCCGCCGCGTCCGCCCCCGGCGGCAACGCGGCCATCCTGGGCATCGACTACGCGACCTGGCAGCGCGACGTGGCCGCCGTCGTCGACGCCGCCCGCCCCGCCATCGAGCAGCGGATCGCCGCCTCCCCCGCCGGGGAGAAGCCGGCCATCGTCCTCGACATCGACAACTCCTCGCTGGAGACGGACTTCCACTGGTTCTGGACGTTCCCGACCCCCGCGATCGAAAAGGTCCGCGCGCTGACCCGGTACGCCAGCGACCGCGGCGTCGCGATCTTCTTCGTCACCGCCCGCCCCGGCATCGTCTACTCCCTCACCGAGCGCAACCTGAAGGCCGTCGGCTACCCGGTCAACGGGCTGTACGTACGGGACCTGCCCGCCCTGTTCGAGCAGGTCAGCGCCTACAAGACGGCCAAGCGCGCCGAGATCGAGGCCCGCGGCTACACGATCATCGCCAACATCGGCAACAACGAGAGCGACCTCGTCGGCGGCCACGCCGAACGCACCGTCAAGCTCCCGGACTACGGCGGCAAGCTGTCCTGACCCGGCGCCCGTCAGAGGCCGCCACAGCCCCCGCCGCACCCGCCGCCGCACCCCGCACCGCCGCAGCCGCCCGGCCCGGCACCGCCGTCACTGCCGCTGTAGCCGGAAGCCCCACCGGAGCCGCCGCCGCCCCGGCTTGCGGAGAAGGAGGCCGTGCCCAGGGCGGCGAGCACGAGGGGCGCGGCGGCGATGGCGGTCATCCACCAGCCGAGGCGCTCCTGGGCGCCCTGGAGGTCCGGATCCAGCAGGATCCAGACCAGCGCCCCCCATACCCCGGCGCACAGCACCGAACTGACCACGGCCCAGCATCCGAACCGGCTCACGTCCCCCACCACCCCGTCCGTCGTATCCCGTGTCGTGCCGTTGTGCCCGGAATACGGGGGTGGAACACGCGGCTCCGCGGCGGCGGGCCGTCCCGGCGCCCGCCGGGGCCGACGTCTCAGCCCCCGCAGCCACCGCAGCCCCCGCAGCCGCCCCCGCAGCCGCCGGCTCCCGGGCCGGCCGGGCCGCAGTCGGTGCCGGAGGCGTAGGCGGCGCCGCCGTCGCCGGGGGCGCCACGCTCGGAGATCATCCCGCCCAGGCCGAGGAGCATGACGGGCGCGACGGCGATGGGGAACATCCACGGGCCGAGGGCGTCCTCGGTGCCCTGGAGGCCCGGGTCCAGCGTGATCCAGGCCAGTGCCGCCCACACTCCGGCCCACAGCGCCATGCCGCACCAGGCCCACCACTGCGTCTTCGCCATCCCCGCACCGCCCCTTCCCTCGGGTCAGGTCAGGGGTTGTGCCCGCGGCATGATGACGGAACACCCTCCTCCGTCAACTGCGCTCGCCCGCGATGGCGTTGACCGCCGCCCAGGAGAAGGCCATCGCGGGGCCGATGGTGGCGCCCGGGCCCGGGTAGGTCTCGCCCATCACCGCGGCCGAGCAGTTGCCGGAGGCGTACAGGCCCGCGATCGGCGTGCCGTCCTCGCGCAGCACCCGGCCGTCCCCGTCGGTGACCAGGCCGCCCTTGGTGCCGATGTCGCCCGGGTGCACGGGGACCGCGTAGAAGGGGCCCTTGTCGAGCGGCGCCAGGTTGGGGTTGGGGAGCGTCGGGTCGCCGTAGTAGCGGTCGTAGACGCTGCCGCCCCGCCCGAAGTCCTCGTCCGTGCCCCGCTCGGCGAAGCCGTTGAAGCGGCGGACGGCGGCCGGCAGGCCCGGCGCGGAGATCTCCCGGGCCAGTTCCTCCACGGTCGCGGCCTGCTTCAGGAAGCCGCTCTCGCGCCAGGACCTGGGGAAGGGCTGCCCCGGGAAGAGGCCCGCGAAGAGGTAGCGGGCCCTGGAGCGGGCGTCCAGGACCAGCCAGGACGGCACGGTCCGCGCCCCGGGCCGGTCGGCAGCGTACATCCGGTCGACGAACGCGTGGTACGGCAGGGCCTCGTTGGCGTACCGCTCCCCCGCCCCGTTCACGATGACCATGCCGGGGATGCCCCGGTCGGCGACGAGGAAGAAGGGCCTGCCGCCCGGCGGGCACACCGAGGGGGCGCCCCACACCTTGTCCATCAGGTCGGTGGCGGCCCCCAGTTCCGCACCCAGGCGCAGCGCGTCGCCGGTCTGCCCCTCGGAGGCGTGCGTCCAGGCGGTGGAGGTCGGCGCGGGCAGGTGCTTCTCACGCAGCGCCTGGTCGTGCGAGAAACCGCCCGACGCCAGCACCACACCGCCCCGGGCCGCCACCGCGACCTCACGGCCCGCCCGGGTCACGCGTACGCCGTCCACCCGGCCGGAGGCGTCCGTGACCAGGCCGGTCAGCGGCGCGGACAGCCACAGGTCCCCGCCGAGCCGGTCCAGGGAGAGCCGCAGCCGGGCGACGAGCGCCTCGCCGAGGGAGAGCAGCCTGCGCCCGGTGGCCAGCGCCCCCAGGGCCCGCAGGCCGACCTTCACGGAGGTGCGCCGGCCCGCCCAGGTGCGCCCGACCATGTTCAGGAAGCGGAAGTCGTACGAGGTCATGGTCAGCCCGTACGTGGGCAGGCCCGCCCGGCGCATCCCGCGGCCCAGCTCCCCCAGCCGCCTGAAGTCCACGATGCACGGCTCCACGGAGCGCCCCTGGGCCATGCCGCCCTGCGCCTCGGGGAAGTAGTCCGGGTAGCCCGGGGTGTACATGAAGCGGACCTCGGTACGGTCGTGGAACTCCCGCACCATGCGCGGCCCGTGGGCGAGGTAGGCCTCCGTACGGGAGACCGGGACCCGGTCGCCGACGGTGGCGTCGAGGTAGGCGCGCGCCTTGTCGTGGGTGTCGGCGATGCCGGCCCGGTCGAGGTGGAGGTTGCCGGGGACCCAGACCGCTCCGCCGGACAGGGCGGTGGAGCCGCCGTACCGGTCGGTCTTCTCGACCACCAGGACGGTCAGGCCGCGCAGCCGGGCGGTGATCGCGGCGGCCAGTCCGGCCGCGCCGGAGCCGACCACCACCACGTCGTACTCGTACTCGTACTCGAACGGGTCGGTCGGGTCGGTCATCCGAAGGCTCCGGTGGCGTAGGCGCTGCGGAAGTACAGCAGGGGCGATCCGCCCTCGCGGGCGCTGAGTTCGAGGATCCGGGCGGTGACGAGGTAGTGGTCGCCGGCCTCGTGGACGGTGTCGAGGGCGCAGTCGACGGTGGCCAGGGCGCCGGTGACGCGGACGGCCCCGTGCGCGGACTCCTCCCAGGCCACGCCCGCGAACTTGTCGCCGCCCCGGCGCCCGAGGGCCTCGCAGACGGAGCGCTGCTCCTCGGCGAGGATGCTCACCCCGAACCGGCCGGCCGCCCGGACGGCGGGCCAGCTGGAGGAGCCCTTGCCGACGCAGAGCAGGACCAGCGGCGGGTCCAGGGAGAGGGAGGCGAAGGACTGGCAGGCCAGCCCGGCCGGGCGGCCGTCGTCCCCGACGGCCGCGACGACGGTGATGCCGGAGGCGAAGGTGCCCAGGACCCGGCGCAGCAGGGCGGGGTCGGTCGCGGGGTCCGTCAGCCGTTCCACTGGTGGCCCCAGAAGCTGTCGGCGGTGATCTCCTTCGCGGTCCAGGTGGCGGGGTCGACGAGGAGGCCGTCCCAGCCGTACTCGACCTGGAAGCCGCCGGGGGCCTGGGCGTAGAAGGAGACCATGTGGTCGTTGGAATGCCGGCCGAGGGTGGAGGCGATGGGGACGCCGGCGCGGTTCATCCGGTCCAGGCAGAAGCCGACGTCGTCGAGCTTCTCCAGCTCGACCATGAAGTGGACGATGCCGGGCGGCAGCGCGCCGGGGTAGAGGCCCAGGCTGTGGTGGCGGCGGTTGGGGCTGAGGAAGTGCATCCAGTGGAAGTCGCGGCCGGGGGCGCCGGTGGGGACGGCGACGGGCGGCAGCCGCATGGAGTCGCGCAGCTGGAAGTCGAGGAGGTCCTCGTAGAAGGCGAGGGTGACCTCGGTGTCGGGGGCGGGGAGGACGACGTGGCCCAGGCCCAGTCCGCCGGTGACGAAGCGGTTGCCGTACGGGGAGGCGAGCGGGGTGTGGTCCTGGGCCTGTCCCCAGTAGAGCTCCAGGGGGTTGCCGCTGGGGTCCTCGCAGTGGACCAGGCCCTGGACGCGGCGGTCGGCGAGGGTGGCGGCGTCGGCCTGCTTGACGGGGAAGCCGGCGGCCTCCAGTTCGGCGGCTGCTTCCTCCAGGGCGCGGGCGTTCGCGACCTCGAACCCGGCGGCAAGGAGGCGGTCCTGCTCACCGGCGACGAACTGGAAGCGGTGGACGCGGTCGTCGATGCGGACGTGGAGGCTCCCGGGGGTGCTGCCGGGGGCCTCGGTCATGCCGAGGAGGTCGAGGACGTAGGTGCGCCAGGCGGGGAGGTCGGTGGTCTCGATGCGCAGGTAGCCGAGTGCGCGAATGTCCATGGTGGGCCCCTTCAGTGGGAGAAGAAGTCGGTGGCGAGGCGGTTGAACTCGTCGGCGGCCTCGGTCTGGGCCCAGTGGCCGCAGTGGGGGAAGACGTGGAGGCGGGCGTCGGGGATGGCCTTGAGGGCGAGGAAGGCGCCGTCGACGGGGTTGACGCGGTCCTCGCGGCCCCAGGTGAGCAGGACGGGGCAGGTGATGCGGTGGGCCTCGCGCCAGAGCATGGTGTCCTCGGGCCAGCGGGCGAAGGAGGCGGCCATGCGGGCGTTGCCGAGCCGGGCGGCGGGGTCGGTGGCCTGGGTGTAGCGCTCCTCGACGAGGGTGTCGGTGACGAGCGCCGGGTCGTGGACGAGGGTGGTGAGGAAGGTGCGCATCCGCTCGCGGGTGGGCTCCGGGTCGGTGCTGAACTCGAAGAGCCGCTTGATGCCTTCGGTGGGGTCGGCGGAGAAGAGGTTGAGGGAGATCCCTCCGGGGCCCATCAGGAGGAGTTTCGCGACCCGGTCGGGGTGGTCGAGGGCGAGCCGGGTGGCGGTGCCGCCGCCGAGGGAGTTGCCGATGAAGTGGGCGCTCTCGATGCCGAGTTCGTCCATGAGGGCGACGACGGCGAGGGCGCTGAAGCTGAAGTAGTCGCGGTCGGGTTCGGGCTTGTCGGAGCGGCCGTAGCAGGGCTGGTCGACGAGGAGGGTGCGGAAGCGGGTGGCGAAGTGGGGCAGGTTCCCGCCGAAGTTGGACCATCCGGAGGCGCCGGGGCCACCACCGTGCAGCATGATCACGACGGGCGCGTCGGCGGGCCCGGCCTCGTGGAAGTGCACGCTCATCCCGGCGGCCTTGACCGTGCGGGAGGTGCTCTCGTGGGTGGGGTTCGCGTGGGCGGGGCTCACAGCATCGTGTCCTGGATGTCGAGGCCGAGGGCGCCCTGGCCGAAGAGGACGAGGGCGCGTTCGGGGTCGTTGGCGGCGTGGCCGCGACCGGTGTGGATGTCGCGCCAGGCGCGCTGGACGGGGTTGGGGCCGGTGCGCAGGGCGCTGCCGCCGGCGTTCTCCATGAGGAGGTCGACGGCGCGGACGCAGCGTTCGGTGGCGAGGACCTGGTCGCGGCGGGCCCGGGTGCGCAGGGCGGTGGGCAGGGTCTCGCCGCGTTCGGCGAGGGCGTACAGGTCGGCGACGTTGCGCTGGAGCTGGATCCAGGAGGCGTCGATGTCGCTCGCGGCGCGGGCGATGCGGACCTGGGCGAAGGGGTCCTCGGCGACCTGCTGGCCGTAGGAGACGCGGAAGCGTTCGCGGGTGGCGGCGACGTGGTCCTCGTAGGCGCCTTCGGCGATGCCGACGATCGGGGTGGAGATGGTGGTGGTGAAGACGGCCGCGTACGGGAGGCGGTAGACCGGTTCGGGGTTGACCGCGTGGCCGGGGACGCTCAGGGCGGTGACGGGGCCGAAGCTGAGGGCGCGGTGCTCCGGTACGAAGACCTCCTCGACGGTGATGTCGTTGGAGCCGGAGCCGCGCAGGCCGACGGTGTCCCAGACGTCGTCGATCCGGTACTGGGTACGGGGGACCAGGAAGGTCCGCATGTCGACGGGCCGGCCGTCGGCGTCGGTGACCAGTCCGCCGAGCAGGGCCCAGTCGGCGTGGTCGCAGCCGGAGGAGAAGTGCCAGCGCCCGCTGAGGGTGAAGCCGCCGTCGACGGGGGTGACCGTGCCGGTGGGGGCGTAGGAGGAGCAGATGCGGGCGTCGCGGTCGGGGCCCCAGACCTCCTCCTGGGCGCGGGGGTCGTAGAGGGCGACGTGCCAGGGGTGGACGCCGACGACGGAGGAGACCCAGCCGGTGGAGCCGCAGGCCTTGGCGATCTCCTTGACGGCGGCGTAGAAGAGGCCGGGGTGCGCGGCGCGGCCGCCGTGGGCGCGGGGCTGGAGGAGGCGGAAGAAGCCGGTGTCCGCCAGTTCCTTGATGCTGGCGTCGGGGACCTTGCGCTGGGCCTCCGCCTCGGCGGCGCGGGCGCGCAGGGCCGGGGCGAGGGCGCGGACTGCGTCGAGGACGTCTTCGTCGCTCATGGTGTCCCTTCTCGGGTCTACGGCTTCGGGGTGCGGTGAACGTACGCCGGGGGGTGCGGGGGCGGAACGCGCCGTTCCCACTGAATGGGAAGCCCGCGCAGGAGCCCGCACCGGAGCCCGCACCGGACGATCCGAAGTATTACTGAATGAAATACATGTGTCCGGGTCCTTCCCTGCGCCCGGAGCCGCGTGGCAGGGTCGCCCCAACGCCTCACGCAGGGGGTTTTCCCGTGTCGGACCAGGTCATGGACACCGAGCTCGCACCGCTGTCGCTGCTGGAGAAGGCCGCGCACGTGCTGGGCGCCTTCGAGGGCCCGGAGCCGCGGCTCTCGCTCACCGAGGTGGTGCGCCGCTCCGGGATCCCGCGCTCCTCCGCCCACCGGATCCTGGACCAGCTGGTGCGCCTGCGCTGGCTGGACCGGGAGGGGCGGGACTACCGGATGGGCATGCGGATGCTGGAGCTGGGCGCGCTCGCCTCGCACCACAACCGGCTGCGCCGGGCGGCCCTGCCGCTGCTGCACGCCCTGCACGAGCAGACCGGGCAGCTGGTGCACCTGTCGGTGCTGGACGGGGCGGAGGTGGTGTGCCTGGAGCGGATCGGCGGATCGGAGGCCACCGCCGTGCCCTCCCGGGTCGGCGGCCGGATGCCCGCGTACTCCACGGCCGCCGGCAAGGCGCTCCTCGCCTTCGGCAGCCCGGACGGCGTCGAGCACGTCCTCGCGCGGGGCCTGCGCCCGCGCACCGCCCGGACCCTGGTCCGGCCGCACGCCCTGCGCGCGGAGCTGGCCGCCACCCGCGAGCGCGGGATCGCCTTCGACCGGGAGGAGAGCTTCCGCGGCGTGTCCTGCGCGGCGGCGCCGCTGCGGGGCTCCGGGCGGGCGATCGCCGCCGTCTCGGTGTCCACCAGCCGGGGCGGTGAACGGGAACTGGCCCGGCTGGCCCCCGTGGTGGCCGCGTGCGCGCGGGCCGTGTGGCGGGAGCTCTACGGGGCCGGGCGGGCTTCCCGGACGCCCTCCGCGCCCCCGCGGGACCTCGAACCGGCGGTGCCGGCGCGGGCGATGGACAACATGTTGGGCTGGCTGCGGTTCAGCGAGTGGATGTAGCGGGTAGTCATATCCCATCGCACGAGAAGGGCTCCGGACCCGACCTCCCCGCCAGGGGGCCGGACCCGGAGCCTTCCTCGTTCCCGGCCCTACGCGTAGCCGATGCGCACCCGGTCGGTGAGCGGCAGCGCCTGGCAGGCCAGGACGTATCCGTCGGCCAGGTCGGCGTCGTCCAGGACCTCGTTGCGCGCCATCGCCACCCCGCCGTCCAGCACCCGGCAGCAGCAGGCGCTGCAGGCGCCCTCGCGGCAGGAGTACGGGGCCGGGGCGCCCGCCGCGAGGAGCACGTCGAGCAGCGGCGTCCCCCGCCGCCAGGGCAGCCGGTACGTCCGCCCGTCCAGCTCCACCTCCGCCTCCGCGTCCGCTTCTGCGCCGGCCTCAGCGGGCGACTCCGGGGCGGCGGGCGGCGCGAAGACGTCGGCGCCGAGCGAGAAGTAGCGCTCGCGGTGGATCCGGCCGGCCCCGGCCCCCGCCGCGCGCAGGGCGCTCTCGGCGGCGTCCATCAGCGGGCCGGGCCCGCACAGCCAGGCCTCCCGCCCGGCGTACGGGGCGAGCGGGGCCCCGAGTCCGGCGGCGGTCGGCAGCCCCTGGAGGGACTCCAGCCAGTGCAGGACGGTGAACCGCCCGGGGTGCTCCCCGGCCAGTTCCCGCAGCTCCTCCCGGAAGATCACCGAGTCGGGATCGCGGTTGGCGTACAGCAGCGCGACCGCGCCCCGCCCGGCCACCAGCGCCGACTTCGCGAGGGAGAGCACGGGGGTGATCCCGCTGCCACCCGCCACCAGCAGCAGGTCCCGGTCGAGCCCGCCGGGGCCGGGCGTGAACGTCCCGGCGGGCGGCAGCACCTCCAGGACGTCCCCCGGGGCCACTGCGTCGCAGACCCAGCCGGAGCCGAGCCCGCCGGGGACCCGCTTGACGGTGATGCGCATCGGCTCGCCGGTGTGCGGGGAGCTGGCCAGGGAGTAGCAGCGGGCCGCGCCGCCGGGGATCCGGACCGTGAGGAACTGCCCAGGGGCGTAGGGGAGTTCCGCGTCCAGGACGAGGGAGACGGCCTCGGCGGTCTCCTGGATCCGTTCCCGGACGCGGACCAGCAGCCTGCCGGGGGCTCCGCCCCGGCTCGCAGCGGGGGCCGCGGCTTCGGGCGCCGCCGGGCGGGCCGTCGTAGCGGATCGGTGTTCAGGCATCGGCGGGCACCTCCAGGCGGCCCTCGCGGACGGCCGCCTCGATGCCCGCGCGCAGCGCCGGGCAGGAGCGGACGCGGGCGCTGGGCTCCCCCGCGGCCACCCCGGCGCCGATGCGCGGGCAGACGGCGGCGGCCTCCCGCGTCCACTGGACCTGGGTGTGGGCGGGGCTGAACTTCTCGCACAGCACCCGGTTGCCGCACTCCCCGCACTCGACGGGCGTCATCCGCCGGCCCCGGCGGCCCGGCGGGCCAGGTTCCCGGCGACCTCCGCCTCCCAGGCGGAGGTGGCGCGGGTGGTGTCGATCTCGAACTCGAAGCGGCGCACCATCTCCTCGCGGACGTCGGCGGCGTCCACGTAGAACTGTTCGTACCAGCGGCGGAGCTGGTAGACGGGGCCGTCCTCCTCGGTGAGGAGGGGGTTGTCGATGCGGGTCTTGTTCTTCCAGATCTCCACGTCCTGCTCGAAGCCGACGGCGAGGCCCTCGGCGGTCAGCCGGGCGGCGTCGGCGGCCTGTTCGTCGCTCATGCCGGGGAGCTTCCTGACGATCGCCCCGTACATGAGGACGAAGGAGTTCTCGTCGACCGGGTAGTGGCAGTTGATGAGGACGGACTCCATCTCCAGGCCGCCGCCGACATCGCTCCACAGCCGGTCGATCATGTACGAGGGGCCGTAGTAGGAGGCGTCGGAGCGCAGTCCGCCGCCCGTGGAGAGGGTGCCGAGGTCCACGTCCGGGCGCGGGGTGGACTCCATGTACTGGGTGGCGACGTGTCCGTCGAAGACGTTCTTGAAGTAGCGCGGGAAGGCGTAGTGCACGTAGTAGAAGTGCGCCATGTCCACGACGTTGTCGACGATCTCGCGGCAGTGGGAGTTCTCCACGCGCAGCGCGTTCCAGCTCCAGTCGCTCCACTCGGCGCTGCCGAAGCCCTCGATCTCGGGGATGGTGACGCCGGGGGGCGGCGGGTTGCCCTCGGGGTCGTGCCAGACGTAGAGCTGGCCGTTGCGTTCCAGGGTGGTCCAGGCGCGGGTGCGGGCGCGCAGCGGGACGCGGCGGGCGTAGGGGACGGAGGCGCAGCGGCCGTCGCCGGACCAGCGCCAGTCGTGGAAGGGGCAGGCGACGGTGTCGCCCTTGACGGTGCCGTGGGCGAGGTTGCCGCCCATGTGGGGGCAGTAGGCGTTCAGGACGCGCAGGGCGGGGTCGTCGGCGCCCTGGAAGACGACCAGCCGGGTGCCGAAGGCCTCCACCTCGTGGGGGTTGCCGTCCTTGAAGGCGCGGGCGAGCCCGAGGCAGTGCCAGCCGCGCGCGAAGCGGGCGGGGACGGCGGCCGCCTCGATGACGCGGGGTCCGTCCTCCGCCGGGGTCGTTGGGGTCATGGGGTGGCCCTCCTCTTCTCTGGGGGTGGTGGGTGGTGCGGGGAACGACTCGCGGGGCCTACAGGGCCCACGGGGCTTACGCGGCCTACGGGGCCTACGCGCTGCGGCGTTCGGCGGCGAGTTCGAGCGCGATGTCGATGAGCTGGTCCTCCTGGCCGCCGACCAGCCGGCGTTCGCCCGCACGCAGCAGGATCCGGGCTCCGGAGACCCCGTAGCGTTCGGCCTGGCGGTAGGCGTGCTTGAGGAAGCTGGAGTAGACGCCGGCGTGGCCCATGAGCAGGGCCATCCGGTCGAGGCGGCACTCCTCGTCCATGACGGGCCGGACCACGTCCTCGGCCGCGTCGATGACGGCGAGGACGTCGATGCCGGTGCGGATGCCCATCTTCTGGCAGACGGCGGCGAACGCCTCGACGGGCGTGTTGCCCGCCCCGGCGCCGAGCCGGCGCGTGGAGCCGTCGATCTGGAGGGCTCCGGCGCGTACGGCGGCGACCGAGTTGCCGACGCCCAGGCCGAGGTTCTCGTGGCCGTGGAAGCCGACCTGCGCGTCGTCGCCCAGCTCGGCGACCAGGGCCGCGACCCGGTCGGTGACCTGGTCCATGACCATGGCCCCGGCGGAGTCGACGACGTAGACGCACTGGCAGCCGGCGTCGGCCATGATCCGGGCCTGGCGGGCGAGGTCCTCGGGGCTCGTGGAGTGGGCCATCATCAGGAAGCCGACGGTCTCCAGGCCCATCTCGCGGGCCAGGCCGAAGTGCTGGACGGAGATGTCGGCCTCGGTGCAGTGGGTGGCGATCCGGCAGATCGTCCCGCCGTTTCCGTGGGCCGCGCGGATGTCGTCCTTGACGCCCAGGCCCGGCAGCATCAGGAAGGCGATCCTCGCGTGGCGGGCCGTGTCGGCGGCGGCCTTGATGAGTTCCTGCTCCGGGGTCGCGGAGAAGCCGTAGTTGAAGGAGGAGCCGCCGAGTCCGTCGCCGTGGGTGACCTCGATGACGGGGACGCCGGCCGCGTCGAGGGCGGCGACGACCGACCGGACGTCCTGGGCGGTGAAGCGGTGGCCCTTGGCGTGGGAGCCGTCGCGCAGGGAGGAGTCGGTGATCCGGATGTCCAGGGTGTCGGAGTACGTCTTCACAGGTGGAGGCCCTTCGCGAACTCCTCGCCGACCTTGGTGGCGGCGGCGGTCATGATGTCGAGGTTCCCGGCGTAGGGCGGCAGGTAGTCGCCCGCGCCCTCCACCTCCAGGAAGACCGCCACCCGCGCGTGCCCGCCGGTCGCGGGCGAGGGGTCGTCGAACTGCGGCTCGGCGCGCAGCCGGTAGCCGGGCACGTACGCGGCGACGTCCTCGGCGACCTGCTTGACGGAGGCGCTCACGGCCTCGCGGTCGGCGTCCTCGGGGATGGCGCAGAAGACGGTGTCGCGCATGACGACGGGCGGCTCGGCCGGGTTGAGGATGATGATCGCCTTGCCGCGGGCGGCGCCGCCGATCTCCTCGATGCCCCGGGAGGTGGTACGGGTGAACTCGTCGATGTTGGCGCGGGTGCCGGGCCCGGCCGACACGGAGGCCACCGAGGCGACGATCTCCGCGTAGGCCACGGGGACCACCCGGGAGACGGCGTGGACCATGGGGATGGTGGCCTGGCCGCCGCAGGTGATCATGTTGACGTTGTCCGCGTCGAGGTGGGCGGTCAGGTTCGCGGGCGGGACGACGGCCGGGCCGACGGCGGCGGGGGTCAGGTCGACGGCCCTGATGCCGAGTGCGGCGTAGCGCGGGGCGTTGGCCCGGTGCACGTACGCCGAGGTGGCCTCGAAGACCAGGTCGGGGAGTTCGGCGCGCTCCAGGAGCCGGTCGACGCCCTCGTGGGTGACGTCGAGTCCGGCCCGGCGGGCGCGGGCGAGGCCCTCGCTGTCCGGGTCGACGCCGACCATCCAGCGGGGTTCGATGTGCGGGGAGCGCAGCAGCTTGTAGAGCAGGTCGGTGCCGATGTTGCCGGAGCCGACGATGGCTGCGGTGGCTTTCTTCGTCACGTGCGGGTTCACCTCAGGCGAAGGAGAGGGAGACCGGGCCGAGCCCGGTGAAGTCGGCGGTGTAGGTCCGCCCCGCGGTCACGTCCACGGCGCGGGTGCAGGACCCGGGCAGGATCAGGTGCCCCTTGCGCAGCGGTACGCCGAAGCGGGCGACGGTACGGGCCAGCCAGGCGACTGCCGTGGTGGGATCGCCGAGGACGGCGTCGGAGCGGCCGGTGGCGAGGGTGTCGTTGTGAGAGCTGAGGCGGGCCTCGACGGCCTTGAGGTCCAGCTCGCGGGGATCACGACCCTCGCCGATGACGTAGCCGGCCGAGGAGGCGTTGTCGGCGATGGTGTCGGCGATGGTGATCCGCCAGTCCGCGATGCGGCTGTCGATCAGTTCCAGGGCGGGAACGACGCGCTCTGTGGCGGCGAGCACGTCGGCCCCGGTGCATCCCTCCCCCGGCAGGTCGTCGCCGAGCACGAAGCCGACCTCGACCTCGATGCGGGGCGCGCAGTAGGCGGCGGCCGGGACGGGGGTGTCCGGGCGCAGCTCCATGGTGTCGAGGAGGTGCCCGTAGTCGGGCTCGTCGACGCCCATCATGGCCTGCATGACGGGGGACGACAGTCCGACCTTGTGGCCGGTGACGCGGGCGCCGTCGGCCAGGGACCACTCGATGTTGATCAGCTGGATCCCGTACGCGTCCTCGGCGTCGATCCCCGGGAACAGCTCGGTCAGCGGCCGTACGGGCACCCGCTCGCGCTCCGCCGCGCGCAGAAGTGCGGCGGCCTCGCGCCGGAGCCGGTCGTCGAGCATGGGGGCCTCCCGGCTGCGGTGGTGTGTGGTGCCGCAGACGGTAGGCGGGGGGCGGGCGGGGGCGGGAGGCCGTTGTCCCGCTGAGCGGGAAAGCGCGTGGGGCGGGGACCGCGGGGGTACGCACCGGAATCCGCCCCGCCACCGCACCGTCTCGGTCATTTCCCTCCGGCGGCGGCGAAGGTGCCTTGCGGACTGCGGCGGGCCGTGAGGGAATCACCACGATTCCAGCGACTCCCGGACAAGGAGCACGAACATGGTTTCTCGGATAGGCGTGTTACGGCACGGAGTGGTGCGGCGGGGGGCGGTGGCCCTGGCCGCCGCCGGACTCGCCCTGGCCGGTACGGCCGTCGCCGCTCCCGCCCAGGCGGCGGCCCCGGTCTGCGAGGGGACCAAGGTCGACACCCTGGACTACGCGACCGGCTACACGTACCTCTACTACAGCTCCGCGACGGGCCGGAACTGCGCCTACACCGTCCCCAAGAGCGGCAGCGGAACGGCCCAGCTGATGTTCGTGGGCCTGTCCCGCGCGAGCGACAACACGATCGTCTCCGACGTCGGCGACTACAAGTACCACGCCGGCCCCGTCTACCTGGACGCCCGCGGCACCTGCGTGCAGTTCAACGGCCAGGTCCGCTCGGTGTCCGCGAACTCCGGCTGGGGCCACTGCGGCAACCTGAGCGCGGTCGCGCGTTGAGCGGGGGCCCCGGCCACTGCGACCGGGGCCGGGGCCCGCGCTCTACAGGGCCCCGACGAAGGCGGCGAAGGCGTCCCGCCCGACGGTGAACACGGGGCCGCCGGGGTTCTTGGAGTCCCGCACGGCTACGAGGCAGGGCTGGGGGGAGACTTCTACGCAGTCACCGCCGCCGGAGCCGCTGCGGCTGGCCTTGACCCAGGTGGCGGCGCCGAGAGGGGCGCACTCGATGCAGTCGCCGCCGGTGCCTCCGCTGTAGCTGGACTTACGCCACTCAGCGTCCGTCAGGTTCTGGATGGTCCCCATAACGTTCCTCCCGTACGCGGGCGATCAGCGCCGCAGACTGCTCCACGGATAGGGCCGCGGCCTGCAAGTGATCGTAACGGTGCGCGCAGTCCCTGACCGTGGCCGGGTTGGCTGTCACATCGGCCGAACCGTACCTCTCGGCGTAGACGATGTCGGGGTCGCTGGCGAACCTCAGGACATTGAACGACCCTACGGTTGCCGGGTGTTGACCAACATCGAAAGGAAGCACCTGAATGCGGACCTCCCGGTGGTCCGCGAACCCCAACAGGTGATCCAGTTGGGCCCTCATGACCTCGCGGCCCCCGAACGGCCTGTACAGGACCGCCTCATCCAGCACCACCCAGATCAGCGGCGGCTGGGCTTTGCTCAGGATGCGTTGCCGCTCCAGCCTCGCAGCGACAGCCTCGTCCAACTTGTCCGACCAACCCGCCTGCAGTACGGCCCGCGCGTATTCCGGCGTCTGCAGCAGCCCGTAGACCAGCTGCGCCTGGAACGTGGAGATGTATGTGGCCTTGACCTCCATCTCCGCATACTCCTGGAACCACGCAGGCAACTGGCTCCTCAGCACCAGCCCCACCAGCCGACTGAACATCCCGCCGGTCCCGAGCGCAGCATCAATCCGCTCCGAAAAGTCCCTCGTCGGGACCTTCCTCGCCGTCTCGATCTGCCCGATCAGGGACCCGGTGCAGAACACGATGCCGCCCAGATCCTCCTGCTTCAGCTTCGCCTCCTCGCGCAGGCGCCTCAGCTCGGAGCCGTAGTAGTCCAGCGGCGAGGCGCTGGGGTCGAGGTCGCGGATGTTGACCACGAGGCGGTCACCCCCAAGTTCGGTCGGTCTGTAGCCGAGCGTAACCAAACGACCGCGTACCGGTACCCGGAATCGGGCAATCCGCACAGCGGAGGGGGCGGGGCCCGTCGCACGTCGGTCCCGTCCCCTCCGCCGCAGGGGGCTACGCCTTCGGCGTGGGGCAGGTCGCCCAGGCGAGGTGGTACAGGGTGTTCACGCTGGCGTCGGTGGAGTCCATCGCCATGAAGCTGGTCGCGGTGGGGCTGGACGTGCCCGGGTTGACCCGGAGTTCGGTGTTGATGTTGAAGTTCCGCTTCTCGCCGCAGGGGGCCCAGACGAGGTCGGCGTACTCGGTCTTGTCGGTCGACTGCCAGTTGTCGTTGAACGGGCCGCTGAACGTGTGGGTGCGCTGGGCGGTCTGCGGCATGCCCTGGAAGTAGTAGTTGGCCCGCTCCACGCCGGTCGCGCCGGGCTGGAGGTAGCCGAAGCCGCGGTAGTCGGCCTGGACGATGGCGTAGGTGAAGCCGTTCGGCACGTGGACGCGGAGGTTGAGCTGACAGTTCTTGCGGAAGGCCGTCGGCGGGGCGCCGGGCCCGATCTGGGCCGTGTACTCGCTGTAGGTGACGGTGAAGGCCGTGTTGTCGGGGGCGACGGCGACCTGGGCGGTGCCCTCGCGGCAGCCGGAGCCGTTGACGGTGGCGAGTTCGATCACGATCTTGTCGGGCGGGACGGTGATGGACGCCTGGGCCTGGGCCGGGGCACCGGTGGCGATCAGGGCGGCGGCCGCGCCGCCGACGAACAGGGTGCGGGAGCGGGAATGCGACATCGATGTCACTCCTTCTGCTTACGCGCAACGCGCTGTCAGGCGGCGGGACATTCCTTCCACTCGAAGTGGTAGACGGTGTTCACGCTCCCGTCGGTGGAGTCCATGCTCATGAAGCTCAGGGTCTGGGGGCTCGACGTGCCCGCGTACACGCGCAGTTCGGTGTTGACGTTGAGGTTGCGGGTCTCGCCGCAGGCGGCCCAGACCAGGTCGCTGAAGCCGGTCTGGTCGCTGGCCTGCCAGTCGTCCCCGTACGGGCCGTTGAACTGGTGGGTGGTGCGGGAGGTCTGGGAGGCCCCCTGGAAGTAGTAGCCGGCGCGCTGCTGGCCGTAGGCCCCGCGCTGGAGGCTGGCGAAGCCGCGGTAGTCGGCGCGGGCGATGGCGTACGTGTAGCCCTGGGGGACGTGGACCCGCAGGGCGAGCTGGCAGTTCTTGCGGAAGTCGGTGCCGCCGGAGCCGGCTCCGGTCTGGGCGAGGTAGTCGCTGTAGGTGACGGTGAAGGCGGTGTTGTCGGGGGACGCGGCGACGCTGGTGGTTCCGGCGGGGCAGCCAGAGCCGTTGGCCCCGACGACCTCCACGGTGACGTGTCCGGGCGGCACCGTGGCGGTGTCCGCCTGGGCGGGGGCGGGAGCGGCGACGGCCGCCAGGGCGATGGCGGCGGCCCCGAAGGTGAGTCTGCGAAGGCGCATGTCCGGTTCTCCGTCCGTAGGAGCGGGATTGGGCGTGGACATGCCATCACAGCAGGAGGGGTTCGGGAGGGGCGCGTACCGGACAAGCGGCCGGGGGCCGGGCCGACCCCCCGACCCCTGGCCGGAACCCGCAAGTCCGCAACCCCCCGCGACCGCGCCCCATCAGCCCGGCTCCCCCGCCGCCCGGCCCGGCGGCTCCGGGCCGCGCGCCGCGCCTGCCCGAAAACCGGTGGAAGGGGGCCGCCGTGCTCCCTTACCGTGCTGCCGGACCACATCTCCCAGGCAAGGACGGCCCGTTGTACACCGTGTGAGACCCCCCGAGTGCTGATTCGTCGCGCGTCGCGCCTTTTGCGCCGCGCTGCTTCCTGCTGCGGTCTTCTCACTGAAAATCGGTGTACCCCTGTGCTCAACAACTGGGTCGTCATGCCCACATGCCTGCCGCTCGTCCTGCGCCGCTGCCACACGTGCGCGTCCGATCGCTTCCGGGCGAACGGAAAGTTCCGCGTCAACGCGCACCACAAGCTCCTCGACGCCTGGCTCCTCGTGCTCTGCACCGGATGCGGGGAAACGGCGAAGCTCACGGTCCTGGAACGGGCGAACGTGCGCTCGATCCGGCCCGAGCTGCTGGACCGGTTGCACGACAACGACCCCGGTCTGGCGGCGGAGCTGCTCCAGGATCCGCTCCTGCGGCGGCGCAATCGCATCGCCCTCGACTGGGACGGTGCCTGGCGCCTCGACACCGGCGGATCGGACCACCTGGACCGCGAGGTGATCGACGTGTCCGTCCGCTTCGCGGCCCGGATCCCCGTCCGGCCGCTGCGGCTGATCGCCGAGGGCTGCGGTCTTTCGCGGGCGGAGACGGAGAGGCTGGCCGAGGAGGGCAAGCTCGTCTCGGCGGTCCGGCTGGGCGGCAGGCTCTCCGGAGACTTCACCTTCACGCTCAAGCGCTGAGCCCTCCCGGAGCGCGGGGCCCCGCCCCCGGATAACCCCCGGCCCGCCCCCCGCCCCCCCCGGGGGGTTTAACAAAAAACCGGGCGGGGGGGGGGGGGGGAACCCCCCCCCCCACAAAAACCACTTCCCCCCCCAAAACAACACACACCACACCCCCCCCCCCCCACCCACCCCCCAAAACCACGCCGACCGCCCCCCCCCCGCCCCCCCCCCCCCACCCCCCCCCCACCCCCCCAA
>NZ_JBEXKC010000105.1:0-20161 GCF_040609475.1 Streptomyces sp. NPDC004667
TGTGTTGTTCTCCCTACTCCGTACGGAGTAGGGAGAACAACACACCACACCCCCTCCGAGCTCCGCGCCACGCGGCAGCCAAAGGCAAAGGATTGGCAAAGAATGATGGTTCGTCAAAAACCAGCACGTCAGCGGCCGTTGGGCAAATTCGTGACCGCACACCTTGACCGGGCGGTTCCTCACCACACGCGGTTGCTCGGTCCGGCCGTCCCCACCTTCGGGCAGCTCGGCGAGCGGCCCGGAGCACGACTCACGGATGAGCAGCAGCCCGGCGCCGAGGACGGGTCGCCACGGCCCGGAGTCCGTCGCTCACGCCGCTCTTGATGGGCGTGCGCCGATGAGCGAGGCCCGGAGTTGCCGGTGGTGGACGAGAATCGGACGACGGGCAGACAATGATCTCTTTCTCTACGAAGGCGGCACCCTTGCACGATCCGCAACACCCGGCCCCCGGTGGTCACGAAGACACCCTGGAGACCGTGGGGAAGGTGATCGCCTGGTACCAGCAGGAGATCCACGCCGTGCGCAGGTCGCCGGCCTCCTCCCCGGGCCGACTGGAGCAACTGATCGAGGAGTACACCGCGTGCGTCCGGGACCGGGAACGGCTTCGGGACGCCGGTGTGGAGGAGGCACAGCGGCTCGGCACGCTCTACGCGGCCCGGCTGAAGGAGCTGGAGACCACCGGCCCGTAGTAGGGGCTGCTTGTGTAGACGGCGGGCAGCGCGGTGACCGGGACGGCTGTGGCGAGCGTGCGGGGCCGTAGCTGCGCGGGCATCAGCGCGCGGGCCAGGAACGCGGTCTCGTCCACGTCGTGGCGGTATTGCGGCAGGACGGTCCGCAGCCACCGCTGCACCGCCCAGAACCGGGCGGCCTCCTGGAGGGTGTAGGGCCGCATCTGCTCGGCCCGCAGCACGTCGGCCGCGCCCACCGGCCGTACCCAGCCGTTGGGGGTGCAGGTGTTGCGGTAGAGCACGGTGCCGTCGCGCCGCCACACCATCACCGAGTCCGCGACCCGGCTCTTCTCGGCGGCCGCCACCGCCTGGCTGAGTGCGGTGAAGTGCTTGTCGTGCCCGTAGGCGGTGGTGAAGCGGCCGTCCTCGCTGCGCCCGCGGGCCCGGGCGCAGCGGGCTGCCGTGCCCTGCCGGGAGTCCGCCGCCCGCACGCCCAGCACCACGAGCTCCACCCGGTAGCCGGCCTCCCGGTAAAGCCGGGCGCTCTCCACGAACCCGTCCGCGCTGCCCGGGGCGATCTCGATGACCACGTCGCCACGCCGCTCCCGCACCCGTGCTTCGGCCATCGCCTGCCAGGCCCGGTAGTCGGCGCGGATCCGCTCGCCCGCCGTACGCGGTTCCTCCTTCAGCAGCTGGAGGTAGTCGGGGTGCATGGTCTTGAAGTCGTCGCCGCTGATGTGGGTGGGCCGCCCGCGCAGAGCCCGGCGCACCATCGGCGCCAGGCGGGTCTTGCCGGAGCCGGGCTGCCCCATCACGTACACCGCGACCGGCTTCTCCTGCGGCGTGATGCCCTCCAAGAGCACGGGGGCGATCAGCACGTCGAACGTCCACCGGTGCTCGGCGGCGGACAGGCGGTGGTAGTCCGTGCCCGGCGCCTGGCGGCGGGCCTGCGCGCTCCGGCGCACCGGTTCGGCGAGCGCGGCGGCCCGCTCCGCGTCCCGCCGCACCGCCAGCGCCCAGTCCGCGGGCAGACTCGGGTCGTGCGCACGCCGGTCCGCGGCGGCGAGCTGCCGGCGGAACACCCCCGTCTCCGCCGCACCCCACGGCCGGGCCCGCTCGGCGAGCAGCGCTTCGCGCGCACCGGCCGGCCGCAGCCACCGCCCGTCGGGCCCGAGCTGGTTGGCGTACAGGACTTGTCCGTCGCGCCGGACCACCAGGACGCAGTCGGCCAGATGGCCGGCCTCGACGTTCGCGAGGGCTGAGGGTAAGGCGGCCGCGCAGGCGTCGTGATTGTCCCAGCCGACGTACCGGGCCCGGCCCTCGTCGGCCAGGCGCAGGTAGCGGTCCAGGACGCCGAGCTGGGAGACGGCCTCCGGCACGGCCAGGGCCACGACCTCAACCCGGTAGCCGGCCGCGCGGTAGACGGCCGCCGAAGCCAGCCATCCGGCCGGATCAGCCAGGGCCTCCTCCACCACGACGTCGTAGCGGCCGGCGCGAGCCCGGGCTTCGAGCTCGGCCTGCCACCGGTAGGTCTCCCCCCGGACTCGCACACCGGCCGTCCGTACGTCCTCCGCCAGGAAGCGCTGGTAGTCGGGGTGGAGGGCCTTGTAGGCGTCCCGCTCCACCCGCACCGCGCCGCCCCGCTGCTCAAGAGCGGCGTGCACGAGGTCCATCACCAGCGTCTTGCCGCTGCCGGCCTGCCCGGCCACGAACACCACCACCGGCCGGTCCTGAAGGGTGGCGTGCCTGGTCCAGGTCGGCAGGATCTCCGTCACCCGGACCTCCTCGTGCTGCCGCTCGGCCAGCACGACCGGAACGACGTCCTCGTCTCTCAACGGACCCCTCCACGCTCATGTACGTGATTCGTACGCCAAACGTACGGCATCCGTCCGTTCCGCGCGTTAGAATCGACGCAAGGAGGTGTTGCATGTCCGAGCTGTTCGACGCGGTCGACGCCTTGATCGCGTCCCGCGCCACGCTCCCGCCGCCGACGGAACGCAAGAGGCTGCGTGCCGCGCACGGCCTGACGATCGACGAGGTGGCCACCGCGCTGAAGGTGCGCCGCGCCACGGTGTCCGGCTGGGAGTCGGGCAAGACCGAGCCCCGCCCGCCGGAACGGGACGCGTACGCGCGACTGCTGAAGCGACTCGCCGAGCTCTACCCCGCACCCGAGGCCCCGGCCGCTCCGGTGCCCGCCACGTTCACCGGCGCGCCCGCCCCGGCCGAAGCGCCGACTCTGTCCACAGACCCGGCCCCCGAAGCTGCGGCCATGACTTCGACCGAGAACACCCAGACCCCCGCCCCTGCTCCCGTCGCTGCCGCTGCCCCGGCCGCCGAGACCCACCCGGCGCCCACCACCAGGACGCCGTCGACGTCGCGCCGCCCGGCGGCGAAGAAGGCCGCCCCGGCGGGCGGCACCGACTCGCGGTTCGAGAACGGCCCGCTGGCGGTCCTGGACGTCGAGGACGGGAAGGTGCTGGCGTACTGCACCGGTGGCCTGGTCCTGGACGTGCCCGCCAAGTCCCTGCCGTCCCTCATCGACTGGACACTCAAAGAGGCCAAGCTCGGGCAGCCGAAGCTCGTCGGCCCCGGCAAGGACGCCGACCCGCTGATCGTTCTCACCGAGGCCGCGCTGGAGCGCTACGGCCTGCCGGCCAAGCTGACCGACGAGGAGCGGCTGGCCGGACGGCTGCCGGAGGGGCACAAGGTCGCCAAGCAGCTGGCCCGCGCGGAGTGGAAGCTCACCAAGCGCGGCTTCGGTCCCTGGGCGCGGATCTACCGGCCCGCACAGGGCGCGGAACGCGCGTGTGTCCAGCTGTGCATCCCGTCCTGGGACGCGCTCGACACCCGGCACTGGAACGCCGCCGCGCAGCTCCCGCCGGCGGAACTGGCCCGGCTGTTGGGCACGTACGCGGTACGGGTGATCACGCCGCGCGGCTCCACGGCCGTGACTGGCCTGGAGCTGATGACCGCCTTCCACCCGGCGACCCGCGCCTCAGAGCCGGACGCCGACGGCCGTCGGCACTCGGAGCGCAACCCGGGCGGACTGGGCACGGATCCGGTCGACTGCGCGCCGTGCGAAGCGCCTGACGGCCACCCGCTCCTGGCCGACCTGCCGCGCTTCCACCAGCGCACCCCGGCCGAGATGCTGATGGAGGAGGCGTACGACTGGGCGCGTCCGCTGACCGACGACGAGTGCCTGCGCCGGAACCTGGTCGGCATCGACGTGAACATGGCGTTCGCCGCAGGTGCCAATGGCCTGGTGGTCGGCCTCGGCGCCCCCACCCACGTCAAGGCGCCGGTGTTCGACCCGAGGCTCCCTGGCTCCTGGCTCGTCGACCTCTCCCACGTCGACCTCTCCCGGGTGAAGTCCGGCAAGGACTGGGTGCAGCTCAATAGGGACCTGCTGCCCAGCCCGTTCACTCCGAAGGGCAATCGCCCGGAGGGCCCGGCCTGGTACGCGACGCCGACGGTGGCGTACGCGGTGGAGCTCGGCTACGACGTCGCGCCGCTCGAGGCATACATCCGGTACGAGAGCGGCCGCTACCTAAACGCCTGGTACGGCCGACTGCGCGACGCGTACCTGGCGACGATGGCCGACCTCGGTGTCGGCGCCGACCTGGCGCCACAGGAGTTCCTCGCGGCGATGAACGGCTACCGCGACCGTGACCTGGAGATGGCGATCGTCGTCTCGGCGGTCAAGGCCACGGTCAAGGGCGGCATCGGCAAGCTCCGCGAGCGCCCGCGCGGCGAGGGCTGGAAGCCCGGCCAGCCGTGGCGCGCTCTGTCCCGGCCGACCTGGCGCCCCGACATCCGCGCCGCGGTCATCTCCCGGACCCGCATCAACATGCACCGCAAGATCCTCAAGCACGCCGCCTTCACCGGCCAGTACCCGGTCGCGATCCTCTCCGACTGCGCCGTCTACGCCGTCGACGGCACGAGCCCGATCAACTTCCTGCCCTACCGCGAGGGCAAGCCGCTCCCCGGCGGGTGGAAGCTCGGCGTGAACCCGGGCCTGGTCAAGCACGAAGGCACCCAGACCGTCCTGTGGGGCGAAGCCGTCCGCGAGCAGCACGGCGGCGACCTCAACCTCGCCCGGTACATCAAGGACGGCACCATCACCCACACCGACGGCGAGGAGTAGACCGCGATGGCACAGCTCGGGGACGGCCTCAACCAGGCAGTCCAGAAGGCATTCACCCGCCCGATCCCGAAATCGGCAGGCGCCCAGATGCGCTACCTGGTCAAGCAGTACAAGTCCACCAAGGCCACCGCGACCGCGCTCGGCATCACCAAGCGCACCGTCGAACGCTACGTCAAGGACCAGATCAAGAAGCCCCGCCCCGAGCTGGCCGACCGCATAGAGCGCGAGGTCAAGAAGCGCTGGCAGCCGCAGATCCGCGCCAAAGCGAAGAAGACGGCAGCCACCACCGGCGGCATCGTCGTCGACACCCGAGCCCGCTTCGGCTACACCGCCGCCCCCGGCACCACCGACGACGGACGAATGCGCCACCTCACCGTCGCGCTGCCACCCGAGTTCGCCAGCCGCCTCTTCGACGCCCAGGACGCAGGAGCAAGCGAGCAGCAGCTACGCGACATCGCCGCCGAGGGCCTGCAGGAGATCTACTTCAAGGACCGCGGCCGCCGCGCCGGCGGCCTCCTGGTGGAGTTCACCGACATCGACCACATCGAGTTCGACCTGTAGCAACCTGGTGATCAGCAGGCACCCGACGCCCGCCCCCAGCCGTTTTGCCGCCCCAGCGCTTCAGCCCAGGGGCGGCAACGAACTCGATGAGCCCGTGCCTGGCAGTCGCCCCCGTCCGCCGGATGGAAGGGCTAACACAAAACGACCCAGCCGGGCGGCCATTTCATCTATGCTTATCCGGCGCCATCTAGGCACTACCCAAAGCCGGGGGAGCACGGTGAGATCTATTGACGGAGGCGAGAGCAACACCTCCGAGAAAGACGTCACGCCAGGGGAAATGTGGACGAAAAAGGAGCCCTTCACGGCTAGATTAATCAAGACCGCAATCCAGCTGTTAGAACTTGAGGCAGATTCGGTTCGACCCCAAAGGAACGAAATTCCGCCGCGAGTGAGTTTGATTAAACAACCACTCCATCTTCCTGCGTGGAAGAACGGTGCGGCCGTCCTGGTGGGAGCGTATCGCTACGAGCACCTGGAACCAGTCCCGTCGATTAAGAACAACTTGACCGCCTTGACCTCCCTCCTTCATACCGGTTTCGGAATCCCCAGGGCGAATATCTATCGCGTCCCGAATCCAACATCGAGGGCGGACATCCAAGGCGTTATCGATGAGGCCCGCCAGGCTGTTGACCCGACCTCTGGGGCCCTCCTGGTCTATTACGCGGGTCACGGTTGGACGGATGGCCTCGGCAGGCTTCAGCTCGGCCTCGTGGGGTCGAAACAGAAGGAATCCTGGACGGCATTTCCGTTCGCTGGAATCCGCGAACAACTGGCAGACAGTCAGATTCCAACCCGCGTCGTCATACTGGATGCCTGCTTCAGTGGTGCAGCCTTGGACCTCCTGTCAGGGGGAACACCCACATCGCTAGCCATTGAGGGCTCGTACGTAATGACATCTTCAGATGACAGTAATACGTCGCTAGCGCCCAAGGCGGATAGATATACCACCTTCACCGGCGAGATCATCAAAGCGCTAAACAGGGGAATCCCCAACGCTGGTGACATTATTGGAATCGACGCACTATTCCATCACGTGCGCGGAATTTTCGAACAGCGCGAATGGCCGATTCCTGATCGTCAGACACGAACCGATGGCGACAAAATTCAACTCATGAGAAACAGGTGGAGGAATACGTGACCCGCATCACCATGACCGTTACCGAAGTTGACGGCAGCGCGGTTCCGGACGGTCTGCGCATGTTCATCAATCGCGACTCTTCGATGCGCGGCGTAGGCCGCGCCGAATGGGAACCCAGGGAGATGCGTGCAGGCGAATTGGGTACGGGCCTCGACATCCTCGCGATCGTCCTTTCGACTGGTGTGGGAATTTTCGGAGCCATCGATGTAATCAAGAAATGGTGCAGTTCCCAAGGGCCCGCCCAGACAGTAAAGGTCATGGTGGGTTCAGCGAGTGTGACGGTAGAGGGCACGACCAACCCGGACGAAATCAAGCGGTTGGCTGACGCGCTCAAATCAGCCGTGACGCCGTGACCACGCAAAAGGGACGGATGTTCGGCGCAACGACGGTGCGGATCTAGATCTCGACCTGTACCAGGGCCGTACGCCGAACAGGAGCGAGTCCGGACCGACGGTCCGGACTCGCTTCGTGTCCCGCGATCACACAGGGGACGGTGTGTCCCACGCCGCGCCCGGGGCTGGCACTCTGACGGTCGGCTGCGCGGCGATGAGCACCTGGTCGACAAACTCGCGTACCAGCCTCGCGGCGTCCACCACGGTGACGGTCTTCGTCCACCGTGCGTCGTGCCACCAGCAGGACAGCTCGAAGCGGTACGCGCCGCGGTCGAGTTCGACGTCCTCGAACCACGGCGCACGCCTGCAGCGGCGGGAACGGATGACGTGGCGCTCGGTCGCCTCCAGATGCATCCGGGCGAGTGCGGCGTGGTACCGGGCGGGCAGGGTTCGCCGCTCCAGGCAGCCACGGCACCCCAGCAGGTGCAGCACAGAGCCCTCCTTGTCCCGCAGGAAGGAGTGCGCCGAGCTCTTCCCCTCGAAGGTGTTGCAGCTGGCGCACAGCGGGCCGCGCACGTAGCCGTGGTCGTGGCAGTGGTCCCAGACCGACGCCCGGGTCTCCGCGCACATGCGGCACAGGTAGCCGTCAGCGCGGGTACTGCGTGTGCGGGCCGACGCGTAGAGCACGCCGTGCAGGTGACCGGTGTACTGCTGGAAGGTGGCGCCTGAGCACGGCGGGCACAGGGTGACGTAGCCAAGCGGGCTCGGTGTGCGCCAGGCACCCCACCGCGGGCCCTGGGCACGGCAGCGGCTGCAAATCCGTGCCCGGCCGATGAGTTCCTCCGTCACCTGTTCCCAGCGGTCGAGCAGGTCGACATAGGCCCTCGGCAGGAAGAGGCCGCTGTCCGAGCAGGTCATCAACTTCAGCGGCCTGGTGTTGCCGATGCTGCGCCGGCGGCCGATGGAAGCCGCCAAGAACTCCTCCCAGGTCAATTCGCCCGGCAGCCCGCTGGCGCCGATGTGCTGCCAGCTGTCGTCCCGCTCTTCGTATGGTCGCTCCCGCTGGTGCGTGTGCCGGGCGTGCCAGTACATCCAGGAGGCGATCTGCCCCCGCCAGTCGGACCGGCCCTGTTCCTCCGGTTCCTGGTCGCCGTACCCGCGGTACGACGGCAGCTGGACCTCGACGACGTCGCCGGGGGCCAGGCGGAAGTCGGCGAACACCTGGGCGGCGCGACGGATATCGCGTTCGTCGTAGGTCCACTTCGACCTGAACTTGTAGCAGCGGACCGCGATGTCGCCGAGGACGACATGGCCGTGCTCGCGCAACCACGCCATGTTCACGAGGTCATCCAGGTCGAGCGGGACGGCGGATCCGGCGGCGATCTCCGCGAAGTACGTGCGGGCGAGCTTGGGGCTGATCTGGGCCATGCCCGGATGGTGGCAGCGGGCTCTGACAGCGCCAGCCCAGCTCTCGCACACCTGTATGGATCGCCGTACGACAGTTTGAGGGCAGGGGTGGGCATGTTCACCGATGCCGTCCCGGCGGACAGGCAAATGGGTGATGATGACGCGGTGAGTCTGGATCTGAGCAACTACGAGCTGACCTGGCCCGTATCCCTGTTCGTGTCCGAAGGTGAGCGCATCATCGCGTCGACCGGATCGTCCTGGACGGACCGTGCCGAGTGGCTCATGACCGAGGCCCTGTCGGGGTCGACGGCCGTGGCGGACTTCGACGAGATGCCGAACCACAACGAGGTAGACCCCTGGGGTGGGACCGCCTCCGGGTGGGGCCGGTCCGCGCCTGCGCTGATGACGAAGTACGAATGGTTCTCCGAGCTCATCAGCCGTGCCTCGGAGATCCGGCCCGCAACCGCGCCCAGGCCGTACTGGCCGCAGCGACAGGGCCGGGGCCTTTCCATGGACGGCAGCACCGCACGGGATGCCCGACGCGACTTCGCGAGGATCATCAACGACCTCGAGGACAACGGCTACCTGGCCGAGCACTTCGGGCAGGAGTGCGTCGACGACCCTGACTCACTACCCGACGCCTCCGCGCTGATCGAGCGACGTCTGGGCATCCCCGGCCTGTGGCCCCTGGCCCCGGAGACCTGGGACGAAGACACTTTCTACGGCCTGATCGAGGTCCTCCACGACCTCGTCAGCCGCCCCCGGATGCGGCGCTACCACAACTACTGCAACTGCGGCTGGCACCACTCGGAGTTCCACAACGGGCCGGCCCGCACCCTGTACCGGGCGAAGGTCAACGAGCTCCTCCGCGCAGCTGGCATCCACTACGAGCTCGCCATGGAGGGGGAAGACCTCGGGCGCCTGGTCGCCGTCACCGACGACGCCCGCAGCCAGCTCGTACACCGCGCCCTCAACGACAGCCCACCCGACGTCACCGCCGACGTCCGCCACGCCATCGCGCTCTACCGGAGCCGGGACGCCTCCCCCGAGAGCAAGCGGTCGGCCATCTTCAACCTGGGCCGCGTCCTCGAAGAGCGCCGTGCCCTGATCAAGGACCAGCTCGGCAAGGACGAGGGAGCTCTCTTCGAGATCGCCAACCGCTTCGACCTCCGCCACCGCCGGGCCGACCAGCGCGGTGAGTACGACGAGGCGTTCCTTGACTGGATCTTCTGGTGGTACCTGGGGACCGTGGAGCTCACCAACGAGCTGATCAGGACAAGGAGCCGCGCAGATGGCTGACAGGTCAGGCTCGGACCAGGACGTCACCTACCGGGCGCCTGTCGGCTGCGTGGACCTTCGGGCATTCGACGACGAGGGCAACGCCTACGAGATCCATGCGTGCCACGACTGCCTGCCCTGGCACGCCGAAGTCGTGATCGTCGACGGCGAGATCCTCGTCAGGGAGTGGCACGCCGTCGGATGCCCCCAGTTCAAGGAACTGATCGGAGACTAGACAGGGCACGCCTGCCGCCCCACGCCCCCCCCGGCCCGCTCGGGCGTTACTCCTCGCCGTCGAAGCCGCGGTCGAAGCCCTTGAGGACCGGATCGAGTTCAGCCGCAGCTCCGCACAGGGAGCACAGCCGGGTGCCCGGGTGCTGCGCGGCGTCCAGGGCCTGGTCCAGGGTGAGCACCGGCGCCCCGGCCGGGGCCTCCGCGCAGTCGACGGCGTGGACGGTGCCCCGGCCGGGCCCGCGGCCGCCGGCCTTCGCCAGCACCCAGCCGGACGGGTGGCGCGGCCCCAGTTCCCGCTCCACGAGTGAGGGCGGCTCCAGGTACTCCACAGGCACGCCGTCATACGCGACGCCGTCCAGGGGCCGTACGTGCTGCGGCGCGCGCACCCAGACCCGGTACTCGGCCGGCTCCACCGTGTCCCCGGGGCCATTGCGGTACGCGGGGAGCCCCACCTCGTACAACCAGCCGTCGCGGACCTGCCGCTTGGACCACAGGCGTCCGACGACGTCCTGGTCCCCGGGCAGCAGCACCCGGATGGGGACCGGCACCGGCTCGGAGGCGGAGGAGGGCGACGTCATGCCTCCACCGTAGGTGCGGACCCCGACAGCAACCGCACTGACCTGCGCGAACACGGACTCAGTCCACAGACCGGGGCCCAGAGCATGCCGGTATGACGAACGACGACGCACAGCAGCCGGCCCCGGGCCGCGGCAAGGTCCTGGAAGCCCTCGCGCAGGCAGAACGGAAGGCTTTCACCCGGCCCGCGCCGAAATCCGCAAAGGCCCAGATGAAATTCCTCCTCACGCGCGCGAAGGGCTCGACCAAGGCCCTGGCCGAGCGCCTAGGCGTCTCCCGCCGCACGGTGGAGCGCTACCGCGCCGGAACCCTGACGACCCCACAGAAGCGGCTCCAAGCCGCCCTGGTGGAGGAGACCGAATCCGAGTGGCAACCGCAGGTCAGAGCCAAGGTCCGCGAACAAGCTTCCACCACCAGCGGCATTATGGTGGACGTCACGGCGTACTTCGGATTCGTCGGCAAGGGCAGCTCGGACGACGGCCGCGAGCGCTCCATCACCACAGACATCTCACCCACCTACACCAAGCAGATCCTGGAGCTCCAGGCAGCCGGAGCGACGGAGGAGGACCTGCACCCGCTCGTCGCCGAGGCCATCACCGAGTCCTATTTCACCGAATGGGGCACCCGAGCCAAGGGCCTGCGCGCGGATTTCACACACGTTGTGTCCATAGAATTCCGGTTCTGACACGGCCGAATTCCAAAGCTGCTATAAATCGTATTCGTGTGCCGAAGCGCGATAGGTGTCACCGAGGCAGGCTTGTTGTCACAAAGGTCGCGGAACGCGACGCGCAGCTTCGAGGATGTGAACCGACCGGCTCGTAGCCGGGGAGAGCCGTGCGCGGCGCCGGATGGCTGGCGCCGCGCAGCAGGGTGGTCAGTCGACCAACTTCGCGTATGCCTTGGCGTCGAGCAGGGCGTCGGACGATTTACCCGCCGCCAGCTTCACCTTGAACAGCCAGGTGGCGTAAGCGTCGCTGTTCACTTCCTCCGGGGTGTCGACGGCGTCGGCGTTGACTGCGATGACCTCGCCGGTGACCGGGCTGTAGATGTCGGAGGCGGCTTTGACCGACTCCACGGTGCCGATGGCGTCACCGGCCTTGATCTGCTGGCCCACGGGGGGCAGCTCCAGGAACACGATGTCCCCAAGCGTGTTCTGGGCGTGGTCGGTGAG
Organism: Streptomyces sp. NPDC004667; assembly: GCF_040609475.1. NCBI lineage: Bacteria > Bacillati > Actinomycetota > Actinomycetes > Kitasatosporales > Streptomycetaceae > Streptomyces > Streptomyces sp. NPDC004667. The sequence goes on from NZ_JBEXKC010000105.1 coordinate 11,510, forward strand.
ACCGATCGTCAGTGTTCCGTCGGCTTCGGTGCGCACCCACTCGTGCTCGTCGGTGTACTTGAGGTCGGCAGGGATATTCGACATGGCAACACTCCCCAAAGGCGCAGTGTGATCACTTGGAGACACAGTGTCATGCAGGGGGATCCCGTGATCCACCTTCGAGAAGACTGCGCCCGAGGATTGACCACCTGGGAACAGCATCTGATGGGCGGACTCGAGGTGCGTGGCTGGCGTGTCGCTGGTGACAAGCAGCGCGCCAGCCTGGCGACAACTGGCTCGCCTCGCCGCACCGAAACTTCAGGTGAACGGCCGCCGGTGGTGACAACCATCGCGCTTCGGCACAATTCGGCGGGCCGTCGACAACGCTCTGGCGGCGGCCCGCGCCCTGTCCGGACCACGATTGCGAGGCCGATGATGACCACGCCCTGGCCGCCCCGGCACACCGCCCGCCGTCCGCTCCCCCCGCGCGTTGCCGCGCCCCGCGAGCCGGTCGACCCGGCCCGCATCGGCCGCCGCGTCGTACGGCGGGAGGCGAGGGGCATGGACGCGGGCGTTGTCGCGGCGGCCCTCGAGGAGGCGCGGTTCGAGGCACGGCAGGCGTCCCGGTACGAGGATCTGGCCGACGACCTCCGCGGCCCGGCGGAGCTCGCGGAGTGGGAGCGCATCGCCGCACTGCTCGCCGAGGCGCCGGCGGACACGGTGTACGACCCGGACGTCGACGACGTCGTCCAGGCCGAGCTCGCCGCCGACGCCGCGACCGCCGCCGCCCGGGAGGCCGAGCTGCGCGAAGCCGTCCGGATCGCGGCCCGCGCCAACCACCTCCAGGTGCTGCGTGACCTCGGCACCCTGAACCAGGCAGAGCCGGCCGAAGGCGACGAAGCCGTACGCGACGAGCTCACCCGCCGCGCGGGCGGCTACGTCCAGGCCGACGTCGACGCCTGGCTCGCCCACGCCCTGGCCGCGCACCGCGGGCACTACCGTGACCCGGCCGCCCGCGACGCCGCCGCCAGCCTCCTGACCCCGCCGGTCCTCGCACACGCCGCCCTGCTCAGCGAACTCCTCCGCCTGGTCCCCGACGCCGACGCCGACGAGCTGGCGTTCGCGGCCCGGCTCGCCGCCACCGAGCCCGAAGCCGTCGACGCGCTCGCCGCGTTCCTCATTCGCGCCCGCCCCGAGAGCCTCTGACCGGGCACCTCCGGTGTCACGCTGACGGAGCGTGCGCGTGACACCGGCCGTCACGGCCACCCGGAAGGCGTCACGTCGCCTCGAATACGTCCACCTATGTCCGTTTCAATGCGCCAAAGGGCTGTCCTCCGTCATCGGATCTTGCTCATTTGCCATCGGACCGTGACGACTACCGGTTTCGTGACATCGAATCTTGTTCGTAGAGACGTTTGACGGGGCGCCTGGTGTCTCAGGTGAGTCTGACCGCCGGGGGTGCGACAGCAGGGCCGGCCCCGAGTTGATGTTCGGGGTGCATTACCTGATGTGCGGTGCGGCGTTGATCAAAACACGCGAACCGCCCCGGACGCCTGCAGTTCCGGGCCATGATCGCCCGCGTCGTACACGCCAAAGCGAAGGAGAGTTTCATGGCGGCTTCTGTGACCCACCCAGGTGTCTACGTCGAGGAGACGTTCAGCCTGCGCCTGACCGTCTCCTCCGGCCAGACCGCGGTGACGGCGTTCATCGGCGACTTCGCAGGCCTGCCCACAGGTGGGGTGCGGGTGAACGACTGGCTGGACTTCACCAAGCTCGCCGACCAGGGCGCAAAGGGCGAGGTCCGGCAGGCACTGGAGCCGGTACTCAAGGGCTATTTCCGGAACGGCGGCGGGCACTGCTACCTCGTCAGCACCGCCGGATCCACCCTCGGCGAGGCCCTGGAAGCGGTCACCGCGCTGGGGGACGTGACGATCCTGGTCGCCCCCGGCCTGTGGAGCCAAGCCGCCAAAAGTGCTGGCGAGTGGGCCCGTGCGCTCACCGGCTGGGCCGCCGACAACAAGGCCATGGCCATCCTGCACACCGACCGCGACCACACCCCCGACCAGGCCAGCACCGCCGTTGATGCCTGGGACCTGGACGAGCGGGTGCGGCCGTTCGCGGCGGTCTACTACCCCTGGCTGCAGCAGACCGCCGACACAGAGCCGGTCGTGCCCAGCGGCGCGGTCGCGGGCGCCTGGACCGCCGTCGACCGCGACCGCGGCGTGTGGAAAGCCCCCGCCAACATTGTCCTGCGCGGCATCACCGGCCCGCTCCACACGGCCACCGACACCGACCAAGGCGCCCACCTCAACCTCAATTTCATCCGCACCTTCCCCAGCGCGGGCACGCTGATCTGGGGTGCCCGGACGCGCTCTGAAACCGACGAGTGGCGCTACATCCCCATCCGCCGTCTGGTCTCCGTCGTCGAACGCGACATTCAGGCCGCGCTGCGGTTCGCGGCGTTCGAGCCGAACACCGCGCCTACCTGGGAGCTGGTGCGCGCGGCGGTGGACAACTACCTGCACGGCCTGTGGAGGCAGGGCGCCCTCCAAGGGAACACGCTGCAGGAGGCGTATTTCGTACAGGTCGGCAAGGACATCACGATGACGGAGAACGACATCGCGGCCGGCCGCCTGATCCTCAAGGCCGGCCTCGCTACCATGCGGCCCGGTGAGTTCATCACTCTGCAGTTCACCCAGGAGACGGCCCAAGCCTGACCCGCCAGCGTTGAGCCTCTGGGGCTGTCACCGGGAGAGCGCACGGTGGCAGCCCCAGAGCTCGCGCGCTCCGCTCAGCAAGGAAGCAACCCGAGCCCCGTCCGACTTCGGTGAGACCGGCCAAAGTCCGTTGCAGTGCGGGTCAAAAGCGGGCGGGGATCTCACCGAGTTTGCGTGCTCGGTAGGCGGCCTGTCGGCAGGCATGCGAGCACCAGCGGCGGGCGGGTGAGGCCGATTGTCCAGCAGCTCCTGCACTTCCAGCAGGGACCACAGCCGCTCCCGTTCCAGGTGGCGGCCGCGGTGGTCGGTGCTGCGGCCGGTGTAGCCGGCCACGAACTGGGCGAACAAGCTGGCCACCGAGCCGAGCATCTTCTCGATATGGCCTTCTCGAAGGGCGAACCCTTGTGCGTGGGCTGGAACTCGATCTGCAGGAACCGGCAGGAGGACTGGAAGTTGCGGGAGATGAAGACCTTCCCGTGGTCGCAGACGATCGTCTCCGGCACGATCACCGGCCGGGCGGCGGCGTGGGCCAGGCGCCCGTCGAGCTGAAGGAGCCGGCGGTGCGGCAGCACCGAGCGGGACATCGCCAACGCGTCTGCCCAGCCCGGCCGCATGGGCTCGGGGGTAACTGTGCGGGCCAGCAGCACGCTCGCGTCGACCGACTTCGTGGTCGGCCGCAGCACCGCCGCGGTCAGCGTCCTCGTCGCGACGTCGATCATGCCGGTGAGATCGACCTTCCCGGTCACCCCGCTGTCCAGCAGGACCAGGACGTCGAGCGGGGTCGAGTCGATCTGCATGATCTCGCCCGGCGCGAACACCTCACGCTCCCCGAACGGCCCGACCGCCCCGTGAGCGCGCGAACGCCGGGTGACGGCCGAGCCGAACGTGTGGGTGCCGTCGGTGAGCTTGGCCATCAGCCGGTAGAGGGTCCGCTCCGAGGGCAGCTTCACCGCCCTGCCCTCGGGCGTCTGCCGCAGCAGCTCGCTTGGACCGCGCCCTGGTCGTCGTCTCCGTCGACCCCGACATCGGCGAGGCCCTCCCCGGCGACACCGCCGGCCCCCAGCTGCGCCAGTACACCGATGACCTCGAACGCGTACGCCTCCTGTACTGGGTCACCGCGCTGCGCACGACCGTCGTCGTCGCCTACATCGAGGTCTGACCCGCGAAGGAGCCCAACGTGCCGTCGATCGACCAGGAACTCTCCGGCCACCGCGACCTCGGCGGGCTGCGCATGGTGGTGGAGTGCCCAACCCAGGCGACCGTGCTCCGCGAAGGCCCAGCACAGGATCCCGGGCCCGTGCGGCCTGGCTCGCGTACCTGTGCCCCGGGCACGCCGTGGACCTCAACGGCTGGCCCGGCGCCGCGGAACACCCGGACACCGGCACCATGCCGTGCGGCACCGTGCTCGACTACCGCTCCAGCGAGCAGCAGCTCCAGTCGCACGCGGACCTGTGGCTCACGCCCCTGACCGGAGTGGACCCGGCGGCGCACGACGGCTGGGCCGACGTCTTGGACCAGGCCGACCGCACCCTGCTCGCCCGGGTCGACACAGGTGCTGCAACACCCAGGTGCAACAGGGGCCGCGTTGCGGGCCTGACCTGTGGAAACACCCCGCGCAGCGGGATCCAGGTGCGTGTTGCACCCCGCGTTGCAGGCCCTGCTCCCGCACCCGTCTTCCACGGCCCCTGCCCGTCACCTGCTCGGTGACCGGCCGTCCGTGCCGCCCACATGGTGCTTCCCGGCGCTGTACGGCCACCTGCGGCGCTTGGATGCCCTTTCGGACCCCAGAGGCGATCAAGGGCCTTCTAGTCGCTCACAGGGGCCCGCGCATCGGTGAAGTCCGCTGCGTTGTCGGTGCCCTCATCTATGTTGATCGCATCAGCGGCAGGGGGTGTTCTTGTGCAGCTCAGATACTCGTTCCGCCTGTACCCGAACGGCTCCCAGCGGTCGGCGTTGGCCAAGGCGTTCGGGTGCGCTCGCGTGGTTTTCAACGACGCGCTTCGCGTTCGTGAGACCGCCCGAGCTGCCGGGCTGCCTTTCGTCCCCTCAGGCGTACTGTCCAAGCAGCTCACCGCCGCGAAGAAGACCCCCGAACGGGCATGGCTCACCGAGGTCTCGTCGGTCGTATTACAGCAATCTCTCCGGGACCTGGACACCGCTTACAAGAACTTCTTCGACGGCCTGAGGGGCAAGCGACCCCCGATGGGACCGCCCCGATTCAAGTCCCGCAAGGACAATCGGCAGTCGATCCGGTTCACGGCGAACGCCGGGTGGAAGACAACGGCCGGTGGAAAGCTCCGGCTGCCTAAGGTCGGCGACGTGCGGGTGCAGTGGTCCCGCTCCCTGCCGTCGGTGCCTTCCACGGTGACGGTGGTCAAGGACGCGGCCGGGAGGTACTTCGCTTCCTTCGTCGTGCAGACGGAGCCCGAGACGCTGCCTGTCACGGACAGCGTGGTCGGCATCGACCTGGGTCTGACCCACTTCGCGATCCTGTCCGACGGCACGAAGATCGACAGCCCGCGTTTCCTGCGCCGGGCAGAGAAGAAGCTCAAGAAGGCGCAGCAGAGCCTGAGCCGGAAGGCGAGGGGATCGGCGAACCGGGCAAAGGCCCGGATCAAGGTTGCCCGCGCCCACGCACGGACCGCCGATGCGCGGCGCGAGTTCCACCATCAGCTCTCCACAAAGATCATCCGCGAGAACCAAGCGGTTGCAGTGGAAGACCTGGCGGTCAAAGGACTCGCCCGTACCCGCCTCGCGAAGTCCGTGCACGACGCCGGATGGTCGGCGTTCGTCGCGATGCTGGAGTACAAGGCTGCCCTGTACGGGCGCACCTTCCACCGCATCGGACGATTCGAGCCCACGTCTCAGGTCTGCTCGGCCTGCGGCGTCAAGGACGGTTCCAAGCCCCTCAACGTCCGGGTGTGGACGTGTGGGGCCTGTGGGTCCGTCCTTGACCGAGACATCAACGCGGCGGTCAACGTCGCCAAAGCCGCCGGACTGGCGGTATCAGCCTGCGGAGCGCGGGTAAGACCGGGGCTCGTTCCGGCGCAGCGCGAAGAAACAGGAACCCACCCGAAGCCCCAGCCGGCGACCACCGGCCGGCAGACGGGAATCTCCGTCCTTTAGGGCGGGGAGGATGCCAAATTGGGGTGCAAGGCGGGCCCCTGCGACCGGACCGGTCTGGAGCCTCGACGGCAGGCGGGTGCACCGGCCGTGCTGCACGCCGCTGCTGTTTCGCCCGGCCATGAAGAGTGCAACGCGCTGCTGCTGACCGGCTGGGTGCGCTACACCCTGCTCCGGGGTGTAGCGCAGCATTCGCACGACCCGGGCGGCACACGCCTGCTGCTCGAGTAGCAAGGCCGAGCTCACCGGTGCTGCAGGCGGCCGCTGCACTGGGGCCGGCTACCGGCCCGCGGCTGCTGTCACCAACGTGCTGCTCGACTGGCTGCTGCTGCGCGCGCTCGGGGACGGCCGGGTTTGTTCTGGAGGAGCAGAACAAGCCGGTTCATCTGGTGCTACCGGCAGCGGTTCCGGCCGGGCTTGGGACCGCGGGGTGTTCTGCTCCTCCAGAACAAGCCGGTTTAGCTAGTGCTACCGGCTTGATCGCGGGCATGAGGAAGGCGCTGCACCCGGGGGTGCAGCGCCTGGTGGCTTCGCGGGCCGGAGCCGTCAGCCGGTGGCGGCGAGGTTGGCGACCTGGGCGGCGTACCGGGCTCGTCGCTGCTCGGTGAAGCGCCCGGGTTCGGCGGCCTTGATCTCCGGGATCGGCATGGGGTAGGCAACCTTGCCGCCGGTCAGGAGTGGGTGGAGCTGGTAGAGGCCGTCTTCCAGGCTCCAGGCGAGTCCGCACTCGCGCAGCTCCTTGAAGCCTCGGTTCACGGTCGGCTTGCTGGCGCCCAGCTCGCGGGCCATCTCGTTCTGGCTGATCGCGGCGGTGCCGTTGTCCGGGTCGCTCAGGTACATCAGCTCGTCCAGGACGCGGCGGCCGGCGGTTGTGATGTCGACCAGGGCCAGGAGGCGCAGGACGTCACGGGGAATCGTGACGGGTGCCTCTGTGGGAGGGCTGGGGACGTAAGAGCTGCTCACGGAGCCTCACCACTTCCGATCAGGACGATGCTGCAACAACGAGGATATGCCGCGCGGGATCACGCGCTCGCCTTGCGCACGGGCCGCCGCTGGCGGAGCGTGACGACCTTTTCCTTGCGGCGGGCGGCTTCGGCAGCCTTCTTCTCGGCCTCCCGCATCTGGCGCCACTCGGTGGGGTAGTCGGCGTGCGGGATGATGCAGGCCGGGCCCTCGGCTGAGTTCCAGAGCTTCTGCCACTTCTCCTGCTCGCCGGAGGTGCCGGCCACCGTCAGCCACGGGTTCAGCTGGAGGACGCCGCGCTTCGCGGTGCGCATCCAGCCGATGTGGGCGAAAAACTGGCTGGCCTCGTTGACGGAGGCCGCCGACAGGCTGCAGCGGGTCTGGAGGTCGCGCTGGTTGGTCTTCACGAAGCCGCGGGCGGCGGCCCGGGTCTGGTCGTCGGCGCGGTTGGCGTTCTGCAGCGCGACGAGCTTGCACCAGACCTGGAACCAGGAGCCGGGCATCTTGAGGCTGCCGAGAACGTCCATCAGCAGCCGGGCGTCCAGGACGTAGCCGCTGACCTCGGCGCTCGCGGCGAACTCGCGGCCCTGGATCTTCTCCACGCCCAGGATCAAGCCGCCCTTGCCGTCCGACCGCGCGACCACGCGCTCGCCGGGGCGGACGATTGGCAGCTGTTCCATCAGCACAGTCCTCCAGGGATGATCAAGGGTTCGGTGAGCACGGTAGCACTAGGTAAACCGGCTTGTTCTGGAGGAGCAGAACAAACGGTGTCTCACAGTCACCTAACGACCCGTCAGGTTCGGGGTGACTTTGTTCTAGGTTTCCAGAACACTCGGAAGCCGTTTGTTCTGGAAACCTAGAACAAACGGTTTCGCATCACCGCAGGTCAGAGCCGTTTTCGGCGTGGATCCCTCTTAGGTGTCTTTAGACACCAGCCACCACCTCACCCCCCCCCTGCCACGCTGCGCACCGCTTGGCAGAAACCGCTGGTCACAACGGGCGTGTCGGCGCTTATAGCCACCGGATAGAGGGAGTCGGCCCCCGTGGCTGAGCTCGCTTCGCGTGCGGCGCCGTCCCCAGGTGCGGGTCGGGGACAGCAGCAGCGGTTCTGAGTCTCGGGTGGTACCAGTCGTGACGATCAAAAGTCCGGAAGCGTGGCTGGTCCCGGAGCGCGGTTCCGCCGCCCGGCCTTGGGGGGCCGTTCGGCTCCGGTGCCTCCGAACGCCGGAATTCCGGCTTTCCGATATCTGAGGTACCGTTCTGCGGCTGAGGTCGGACACTTCCCAATTCGTGATTCCTGACCTAAGTGGTGGGCTTGATTCGGGCGCTGATGCAGGCTCAAAAACTGAACCCCGCCAGGGTGGTTGGGTGGTGTCTCGTGTTTCCGCCAACGGTACATGCTGCATCAACCCGATGCACCCGCTACACTAGAACCCGACACGAACGAGCGACCCCCACCCCTCCGTAGCCGCCAGGCCCACGCAGTGGGCCTTAACGGTTCTGGAGGCGCAGCCGGAAGGACCGTCAGGCGGGGGAGCGCAGCGGACCCGCCCGGGAGCGCACCGCACTCCCCATCTCCCTCCAACTCTCCACCAGGAGACCCCACCAGGCGCACCGTCAGACCCCCATCGGCCCGGCCGCGCATCGCGCGGCCCGCCGGGCGCGCAGCGGCCGGCCCCACTGGCTCCCGAAGCGCAGCGCAGGGAGCCGCCCACGCTTCGCGTGGGCGCGGGGCGCGCAGCGACCCGCCCCGCTGTCCCATCGCGCAGCGATGCCGCCGCGAGCATCAAGGGAACGGAAGGTAAGCCGATGACCGTTGCCGCCCCGGCCGGAACGGTGGAGTGGGTGCGCCATGTCCTCGCCACCCACT
>NZ_JBEXKC010000106.1:0-19972 GCF_040609475.1 Streptomyces sp. NPDC004667
CGGGAAGCGGCCCCGCGCCGGGCCCGCGGGGGCCTCCCGGGCGGCGCGCGCGGCGGCGATCCAGCCGATCGCCCAGGTGCGGCTGTTGGTGATCTGCGTGGGAGCCGCCGTGGCCGCGACGGTCCGGGCGGTGGTGTCGTACCAGTCGAGCACCACCGACCCCGCCCCGGCCGGGAGCGGGGGCGCCGGCGCGGCGGCCGAGGGGACGGCGGCGGTCAGGGCCAGGAGCGCGGCGGAACCCGCGGCGAGCAGCGCGGGACGGACACGGACGGGTCGGGTGAGCGGCATGCGGCGAAGCTAGCCAGCGGCCGGGGCGGCGGACAAGTGGGCAGGGCCGTGGGGGGAGTTCGGCCACAGACCTTTCGTGCCGCCGCCATGATCCCGTAACGGGCGGGGGAGCGAGGCGCGGAAGGGGTTAGCCTGGAGGGTCGGTGCGGGGCCCGTCGGCGAGGCCCCGGCCCGGCCGCGGGAGGCCGGGCCGGACCGGTCGGGAGCGGGCCGGGTCGGACCGGTCGGCAGTGGGCCGGGTCGGACCGGTCGGCAGTGGGCCGGTCGGCAGTGGGTCCGGTGCGAACCGGTCGGGCGTGGAGACACGAGGAGAGCAAGCGTGCGGGTCGGAGCGGTCGAGTGAAGTTCCTGCACACCTCCGACTGGCACCTGGGCCGGTCCTTCCACCGCGTGAACCTGCTCGGCGCCCAGGCCGCCTTCGTCGACCACCTCGTCGAGACGGTCCGTGAGCACCGCGTCGACGCCGTTCTCGTCTCCGGGGACGTCTACGACCGGGCCGTGCCCCCGCTGCCCGCCGTCGAGCTCTACGACCGGGCGCTGCACCGGCTCGCCGAGCTCGGCGTGCCCACGGTGATGATCTCCGGGAACCACGACTCCGCCCGCCGCCTCGGGGTCGGCGCCGGGCTGATCGGCCGGGCCGGGATCCACCTCAGGACCGATCCGGCCGGCTGCGCCGACCCCGTGGTGCTGGCCGACGTACACGGTGACGTGGCCCTCTACGGGCTGCCGTACCTGGAACCGGCCCTGGTCAAGGACGAGTTCGGCGCGCCGAAGGTCAGCCACGAGGCGGTGCTGGGCGCGGCCATGGACCGGATCCGGGCCGACCTCGCCGGCCGGGCCGAAGGCACTCGCTCGGTGGTCCTCGCCCACGCCTTCGTCACCGGCGGGCAGGCCAGCGACAGCGAGCGCGACATCGCCGTCGGCGGGGTCGAGGCCGTGCCCGCCGCCGTCTTCGACGGGATCGACTACGCCGCCCTCGGCCACCTCCACGGCTGCCAGACCATCAACGAACGGGTCCGCTACTCCGGTTCCCCGCTGGCCTACTCCTTCTCCGAGGCCGACCACCGCAAGACCATGTGGCTGGTCGAGCTCGGCCCGGCCGGGGAGGTCACCGCCGAGCGGATCGACACCCCGGTCCCGCGCCCGCTCGCCCGGCTGCGCGGCCGCCTGGAGGAGCTCCTGGCCGATCCCGCGCTGGCCGCCCGCGAGGACAGCTGGGTCGAGGCCACCCTCACCGACCCGGTCCGCCCCGAGGACCCCATGGCCCGGCTCGCCACCCGCTTCCCCCACACCCTCAGCCTCGCCTTCGACCCCGAGGGCCGCGCGGAGGACGGCGCGGCCTCCTACGCCCAGCGCCTGAAGGGCCGCAGCGACCAGGAGATCGCCGAGGACTTCGTCGCCCACGTGCGCGGCGGGGGCGGCGCCGACGAGGCCGAGCGGACCGTGCTGCGCGCCGCCTTCGACGAGGTGCGCGTCCAGACCTCCCGCGAGGACCGCGCCGAACACCTTCAGGAGGGCGCCCGATGAGGCTGCACCGGCTCGAAGTGACCGCCTTCGGCCCCTTCGCCGAACCCCAGCGGATCGACTTCGACGCCCTCTCCGGCGCCGGGATCTTCCTGCTGCACGGACCCACCGGCGCGGGCAAGACCTCCGTCCTCGACGCCGTCTGCTACGCCCTCTACGGATCCGTGCCCGGCTCCCGCCAGGCCCCCGGCACCACCCTGCGCAGCGACCACGCCGCCCCCGACACCCCCACCGAGGTCACCCTCGAACTCACCGTGGGCGGGCGCCGCCTGGAGATCACCCGGCGCCCCGAGCAGGACCGCCCCAAGAAGCGCGGCACCGGCACCACCAAGGACAAGGCGCAGAGCCTGCTGCGCGAGCACACCGGGGAGGGCTGGACCGGGCTCAGCAAGTCCCACCAGGAGATCGGCGAGGAGATCGAACAGCTCCTCGGCATGAGCCGCGAGCAGTTCTGCCAGGTGGTGCTGCTGCCGCAGGGGGAGTTCGCCCAGTTCCTGCGGGCCGGCGCCGAAGCCCGTGGCCGACTGCTCGGCCGGCTCTTCGACACCCGCCGCTTCGCCGCCGTCGAGACCCTCCTCGCCGACCGCCGCCGGGCCGCCGAGGCCAAGGTCCGGACCGGCGACGAGAAGGTCCTCGCCGCCGCCCAGCGGCTCGCCCAGGCTGCCGGCGACTGCGCCGACCTGCGGGCCTGGCCGCTGCCCGCGCACCAGCCGGGCGACCCCGGCCTCGCCGGGGCCGTCCGGGCCTGGGCCGCCGTGGCCCGCTGCTCCGCCCGGGAACGCCTCACCGTCGCCGAGTACGCGCTCGCCGCCGTCGAGGGACGCCATCACGCGGCGCGGCGCGCCGCCGAAGAGGCCCGGGAGCTCGACCGGCTCCAGCGCCGCCACGCCGAGACCGCCCGCCGGGCCGCCCTGCTCCGGGCCGCCGGGCCGGAGCGCGAGCGGGTACGGGACCTCCTGGACCGGGCCCGCCGGGGCGCCCTCGTGGCCCCCGCCCTGGAGCTGCGCGGAGCCGCCGGCGCTGCCCACCTCACCGCTGCGCACGCCGAGAGCCTCGCCCGGGCCGCCCTCCCGCCGGCCCTCGCCGAAGCCGGCACCGAGCAGCTGGCCACCGTCGAGCAGCGGCTGCGCGAGGACCTCGGCGCGGTCGGCGCCGCCCAGCGGGCGGAACAGCGCAGCGCCCAGATCGGCCGCGAGCGCGCCACCCTGGAGCGGGAGTCCCGGGACGCCGAGGAGCAGCACCAGGAGTCCGCCGACTGGCTCGCCCGCTGGGACGCCACCCGGACCGCCCTGCAGGACCGGGTCGACGCCGCGCAGCAGGCCGCCACGCTGGCCGAGCAGCTCGCGGGGCGCCTGGAGCCCGCCCGGATGCAGCTGACCGCCGCCCGGCGGCGGGACGCCCTCGCGGCCGACGCCGAAGCCGTCCGGGGCGAACTGCTCTCCGTGCGCGAGGAGTCGTCGGCGGCCCGCGAGCGCTGGCTGGAGCTCAAGGAGGCCCGGCTGCGCGGCATCGCCGCCGAACTGGCCGCGGCCCTCACCGCCGGGGAGCCCTGCGCGGTGTGCGGGTCGGCGGAGCACCCCGCGCCCGCCCGGCCCGCCCCCGGGCACGTCGACCGGGCCGCCGAGGACGCCGCCCACGTCCGCTTCGAGGAGGCCGAGGAGCGCAGGGCCGCCGTCGAGAGCCGGCTCGCCGCCGTGCGCCGGGCCGAGGCCGAGGCCGCCTCCGCGGCCGGAGCGTCCGGCACCGATGAACTCCTCGCCCTCACCGCCGACCTGAGTGCCCGCCACGCCGCCGCCCACGCGGACGCCGCCGGACTGCACACCGCCCGCGAGCGCCTCGCCCGCGCCGAACGGGAGCACGACGCGCGCAGCTCGGACCGGCTCGAAGCCGAGCGCCGGGCCGCGGCCAGGGCGTCCCGGCGCGAGGCCCTGGACCGGGAACAGGCCTCCCTGGAAGCCGAACTGGTCCTCGTACGCGGCGACTCGCCCAGCGTCGCCGCCCGCGCCCGCACCCTGGAGGACCGGATCCGGATGGTCACCGGCGCCGCCGCCTCGCTGCGCCGGGCCGAAGTCACCGCCGCACGGCTGAAGGAGGCCGACGACCAGCTGGCCGACGCCGCCTTCAAGGCCGGGTTCGACACCGTCGAGGCGGCGGCCGACGCGGTCCTGCCCGAGTACGAGCGCACCGCCCTCCAGCATCGGACGGACACCTGGCAGGCCGAGGAGGCGATGCTCGCCGAGCGGGCCGCCGAAGGGGACACCGCCGCAGCCGCCGCCCTGCCCCCCGCCGACCCGCACACCGCGGAGGCCGCCGAGGCACGTGCCGCGGCCCGGCTGCGGGCCGCGTCCTCGGCCGTGGACGCCGCCCGCGTGCGCTGCGCCGAACTGGACCGGCTCTCCCGCCGGGCCGAGCAGGAGCTGCGCGCCCTGGGCCCGCTGCGCGAGGCGTACGAGCGCGTGGCCCGCCTCGCCGGGCTCACCGCGGGCACCTCCGCCGACAACGAGCGCAAGATGCGGCTGGAGGCGTACGTCCTGGCCGCACGGCTGGAGCAGGTCGCCGCCGCCGCGACGGTCCGGCTGCTGCGCATGTCCGGCGGGCGCTACACCCTCGTCCACTCCGACGCCCGCGCGAGCGGACGAGGCCGCTCCGGGCTGGGGCTGCACGTGGTGGACGCCTGGACCGGCAGCGAGCGCGACACCGCCACCCTCTCGGGCGGCGAGACCTTCTTCGCCTCCCTCGCCCTGGCCCTCGGCCTCGCCGACGTGGTCACCGACGAGGCGGGCGGCATGCGCCTGGACACCCTCTTCATCGACGAGGGCTTCGGCAGCCTCGACGACCAGGCGCTGGACGAGGTGCTGGACGTACTGGACTCGCTGCGCGAACGGGACCGCAGCGTCGGCATCGTCAGCCACGTGGGTGACCTGCGCACCCGGGTCCAGGCCCAGCTGGAGATCGTCAAGCAGCGCGGCGGCTCCGTGGTGCGCCACCGCACGGCGGGGGTCACGGACTGAGCGGACGCCGGGCCAGCGGGGAGGAGTAGACGACGCTGGTGGTCACCGCGCCGAGGCCGGAGATCCGGCCCGTGACCTCTTCCAGGTGGGCCATGGAGCGGGCGGCGACCTTGAGGACGAAGCAGTCGTCGCCGGTGACGTGGTGGGCCTCCAGGATGTCCGGGGTGGCCGCCAGGAAGTCGTGGAACGGCTTGTAGTTCCCGTGCGGATAGCGCAGCCGGACCAGCGCCAGGATGGCCTTGCCCAGCTTCTCGTGGTCGACGACGGCCGTGTAGCCGGTGATGATCCCGGCCTCCTCCAGCCTGCGGACCCGTTCGGTGACGGCGCTCGCGGACATGGAGACGGTCCGGGCCAGCTCGGTGAAGCTGGCGCGGCCGTCCTCCTGGAGGGCCGCGAGGATCCGCCAGTCGGTGGCGTCGGGGGAATAGTCGGTCATTCCGCAGGTCTAGCAGGGGAATGCCCGCTGGAACAAGGGAATCGCCGGGGAAATCCACTTCCCCGGATGATCAACGGTTCGTAGATTCTGAGCCATGACGACGACGCAGAACACCACCACCACCGCCCCCACCACCGGCCCGTCCGCCCCGGTCAACCCCGTGCTCCGGGTCCCCCCGGCGAGCCCGGCGGCCGCCGCCGCGTACTTCGCCGCGAGCCTCGCCTTCCACGCGGACGTGTCCGACGTCGCCACCGCCTTCAAGGCCCACCGCGAGCAGGGCGCCGAGCTGGGCTTCCAGCTGGTCGACTCCCGCTCCACCCCCTCCTGGGACCAGGCCCACGTGCCCGGTGCGATCCACCTGCCCACCGCCCTGATCCCGGAGCAGGCCGAGCGGCTCCTCGACCGGAACGTGCCCGTGGTGACGTACTGCTGGGGCCCCGGCTGCAACGGCGGCACCCGTTCCGCCCTCGCCCTGGCCGAACTGGGCTTCCAGGTCAAGGAGATGCTCGGCGGCATCGAGTACTGGATCCGCGAGGGCTTCGAGGTCGAGACCTGGCAGGGCACCGAGCGGCGCGCCGGGGCCGACCCGCTGACCGCCCCCACCGACTCGGACGACTGCGGCTGCTGAACCGCGGCGCGGACGCGGCCGCCCGTACCGCGACGGGCCGCCCGATCGCCCCGGGGGGAACGGGCGGCCCGTCGCGGTACGCGGCCCGCGCGGTCAGAGCTTCGAGAGCTCGTCCACCAGGTCGTCCAGACCCAGCGAACCCTGCGACAGGGCGGCCATGTGCCACGCCTTCAGGTCGAAGGACTCTCCGTGCGCGGCGCGGGCGTTGTCCCGGCCCAGCAGCCAGGCGCGCTCGCCCAGCTTGTACCCGATCGCCTGTCCGGGCATCGACAGGTAGCGGGTCAGCTCGCTCTCGATGAACTCCGCCGGCCGGCCGCTGTGCAGTCCGAAGAACTCCTGCGCCAGCTCGACCGTCCACCGCTCGCCCGGGTGGAACGGGGAGTCCGCCGGGATGTCCAGCCCCAGGTGCATGCCGATGTCCACGATCACCCGCGCGGCGCGCATCATCTGGCAGTCCAGGTAGCCCAGGCGCTGCTCGGCGTCCTTGAGGTAGCCCAGCTCGTCCATCAGGCGCTCCGCGTACAGCGCCCAGCCCTCGGCGTTCGCGCTGACCAGGCCCACGCTCGCCTGGTAGCGCGACAGCTGGTCGGCCACGTGCGTCCACTGCGCGAGCTGCAGGTGGTGGCCCGGCACGCCCTCGTGGTACCAGGTGGAGACCAGGTCGTACACGGGGAAACGGGTCTGCCCCATCGTCGGCAGCCAGGTGCGGCCCGGACGGGAGAAGTCCTCCGACGGGTTGGTGTAGTACGGCGCCGCCGCGCCGCCCGCCGGGGCGATCATCGACTCGACGCGCTTGACCCGCTCGGCGAGTTCGAAGTGGGTGCCGTCGAGGTTCTCGATGGCCTCGTCCATCAGGCCCTGCAGCCAGGCGCGGACCTCGTCGACGCCCTCGATGTGCGTGCCGTGCTCGTCCAGGTGCCGCAGCGCGTCCCACGGGTTCGGGTCGCCGGGCAGGATCTTGGCGGCCTCCTCCTTCATCTCCGCGAGCAGCCGGTGGTACTCCGACCAGCCGTAGGCGTACGCCTCGTCCAGGTCCAGGTCGGTGCCGTTGAAGTAGCGCGACCAGCGGGCGTAGCGCTCGCGGCCCACCGGGTCGGGGGCGTCCGCGACGGCCGGGGCGTACACGTCGCGCATCCAGTCGCGCAGTTCGGCGACGGCCGCGGTCGCGCCGGCCGCCGCCTCGTCCAGCTCCGCGCGCAGCGACTCCGGTCCGGCGGCGGCGAAGGTGCCGAAGAAGTCCCCGTTGCCGTCCGCGCCCTCGCCGGCCCAGGTGGTGAGCTGCTCGACGAAGGTGGCGGCGGGGCGCGGGCTGCCCAGCAGCCCGCGCTCCAGGCCCAGGGCGAGGCTCTCGCGGTAGCCGGCGAGGCTGTCCGGAACGGCGCGCAGCCGCTCGGCGATCGCCGCCCAGTCCTCTTCGGTGTCCGCCGGGGTCACGGTGAAGATCTCGCGGACGGAGTGCGCGGGGGAGTGGATGTTGCTGACGGCGCGCAGGTCCTCGTCGGCCTCGTGGACCGCGAGTTCGGCGTTCAGCCGCTCGCGCAGCAGGCGGGCGCAGCGGCGCTCGGCGTCGGTGTCGGCGCCGGGCAGCCGCTCGGCGGCGTCCAGCCGGGCGAGGGTGGTGCGCGACAGCTCGGCGGCGGCGGCGCGGCCGGCGGGGGAGTAGTCCGGCAGCCTGCCGGAGCTGGCGGCGACACCGAGGTAGGTGCCCGTGATGGGGTCGATGGCGATGAGGTCGTCGACGTAGGCGTCTGCGACCTGACGGGGCAGACGGGCTGCGCTGTCGCTGTGGAGGGTCTCTGACATGCGGCCATCTTCGTACGGCGGACACCCCTACGTCATCACCGTACTTCCCCAGCCTCCTGTCGGCGGGCTCCTCGCCGGGGCGGGGGCAGCCTCCACGACACCCGGATCGCCGTCCGTGCGGGCCGGTCCGGGCCGGTGGCGCCGCCCGTCGGGCGGCGCCACGCCGGGGCGTCGGGCGGGTCCCGCCGCCCGCGCGCCCCAGCGCCGCCCGATCCGGGGTCGAGCGCGGCCCCAGGACGGCTGCGGGCCCGGCCGGTGTCCGTCCGGGCCCGCGGGCTCAGCTCCGGTGCGGCCGTGCCTCGTACGGGGCCTGCGCGCGCGGGAGTTCGTAGGGCAGCCGCGTGGTGACCGGGGTCGCGTCGAGCCGGGCCGTGATCACCAGGGTGCCCTCCTCGATCTGGTAGTCGAGGGGGAGCCCGAGGCCGCGCATGGCGGCGACCATGCCGGTGTTGGCGGCCCGGGTCACCGCGTAGACGCTGTCGCAGCCGGCCTCGACGGCCATCGCCAGCAGTCGGCGCAGGAGTTCGGAGCCGATGCCGCGGCGCTGCCAGTCGTCCTCGATGAGCAGCGCCACCTCGGTCTCGTCGCCGTCCCACAGCAGGTGGCCGAGGGCGACGAGCTTGCCGGAGGCGGTGGTGGCGGCGAGGGTGCGGCCGAAGCGGGGGCTCAGCAGGTGGCCCAGGTAGCGGTCCGCGTCGGCGACCGGGCCGTGGTAGCGCAGGCCGAGCGTGCGCTCGGTGCAGCGGTCGTGCATCGCGCGGGCGGCCGCGAGGTCGTCGCCGTCGGCGCGGCGCACGGTGATCTCGTTGCCCTCGGGCAGTGTCAGGACGTCCTGGCTGCGCGGGACCCGGGGGCCCAGGCGGGCGTCGAGCTCGACGAGGGCCCGGGCGCGGGCGAACTCGGTCGGGGTGAAGGGCAGATAGGGCCGCTCCACGGTGATCGCGCCGCCCGACGGGTCGCGCAGCCGCATCACGGTCGCCTCCAGGACCCCCTCGACGGGGGCGTCGGCGCCCGCGTTCGGGCGGCCGGAGAGGGTGGTCGCCGGGATCGAGTGGATGGTGCAGCGCCCGAGCAGGTGGCGCAGCGCGAGCGGGAGTTCGGCGGCGTCCAGGGCGGTGCGGGTGGCCAGGCCGAGGACCCGGGTGGGGGTGTCCACCAGGTCGTGGGCGTCGGCGCGTTCGATCCAGGTGCTGTGGCCGCCGGCCCGCGCGACGGAGCGGGTGAGGTCACCGGAGGCCAGGTCGTGCGGGGCGCGCAGCAGGAACTCGTCCACCGTGCCGCCCTCGGGGAGGGGGTGGGTCTGCAGGTTCAGGATGTCGACGCGGTTCCCGGCGAGCGCGGTGCACAGCGCCGCCAGGCTGCCGGGCTCGTCGCGGACGGTCGTGCGCATCCGCCACAGGGCGGTGCCGGTGTCGGCGGCCTCCGACCGGGCCTCCGAACCGGCCGCCGCGCGCGGCGCCGGATCGGAGGGCGCGGTGTCGGCCGGGGGCGGCGCATGGCTGTGCCGGCGGGCCCACCAGGTGTGGAAGGCCGCCGTGACCAGGAGCGCGACGGCCGAGGCCACCAGCAGGACGGGGCCGCCGGGGCCGTGGGCGACGAGGTTCGCGATGCCGTCGGCGACCGCCACGGCGCAGAAGAGGGCGGCGAGTTCGACGAGGTCACGGCGCCAGTGGTGGCGGTGCGGACGCGGGGCTGCGGAGGCGGGGGTACGGTCAGTCATGCACACCACTGTGGCCCAGGGGTGTTGCGTGATCACGAACGATCTGTGACCGACTGGTTAAGTGTCGATCTGGCCGGTTTCTCCCAGTTTTCAGGCCTATTTCCGATGGGGTCACCCGCCCCGCCCCGCCCGGTCGCCGGCACCGCCCCGCCCGCGCCGACGTGTATCAGGCCCGCCGGACCGCGGTCACTCCTGCCCCACACGCCCCGGCTGCAGAACCCGCGTGAAGAGCACGCCGCCCCCCTGGCGGCGCAACCGGACCGTGAGCTCCCCGCTGCCGCCGTCGATCTCCACCTCACCGTAGTACGGGGGGTTCTCGGCCGGGGACATGTTGGCCACCGGAGCCGACTGGACGTAGGCCGTCCGCGGGCCGAAGGTGGCGTCGAGCCGTCCTGCCGGGAAGCCGCCCGCGCCGATGGGGCCGGACACGAACTCCCAGAACGGCGCGAAGTCCGAGAAGGCCGCGCGCTCGGGGGCGTAGTGGTTGGCGGCCGTGTAGTGGACGTCGGCGGTGAGCCAGAGGGTGCCCGTGATGTGCTGGTGCTTGATGTGGCGCAGGAGGTCCGCGATCTGGAGCTCGCGCCCCAGCGGCGCCCCCGGGTCGCCCTGGGCGACCGCCTCGAAGTTCACCGACCCGTCGGGGACGACGATGCCCAGCGGCATGTCGGCGGCGATGACCTTCCAGGTGGCACGGGAGCGGGAGAGCTCCCGCTTGAGCCAGCCGAGCTGTTCGGCGCCCAGGATGCCGACCGGGTCGTCGGTCTGGCGGCCGGGGGAGTTGGCGTCGCGGTACGTGCGCATGTCCAGCACGAACACGTCCAGCAGCGGGCCGTGCCGCATCACCCGGTACATCCGCCCCTCGGCGCGCCCGCCCCGCAGGTCGGTGACCGGGAAGTACTCGCCGAAGGCCTGGCGGGCCCGGCCGGCCAGGGTGTCGACGTCCCTGACCGTGTAGCGGGGATCGTCGATCAGCTGGCCCGGGTACCAGTTGTTGCGCACCTCGTGGTCGTCCCACTGGGCGAGGACGGGGACCTGGGCGTAGAAGTCCCGCAGATTGCGATCGAGCAGGTTGTAGCGGAAGTTCCCGCGGAACTCGGTGAGGGTCTCGGCGACCTTCGCCTTCTCCTCGGTCGTGACGTTGTGCCAGATGCGTCCGTCGGGCAGCGGCACGGCGGCCTGGATCGGCCCGTCGGCGTAGATCGTGTCGCCACTGAAGAGGAAGAAGTCGGGGTCGCGCAGCCGCATCTCCTCGAAGACGCGGTAGCCGCCGAGTTCGGGGTTGATGCCCCAGCCCTGGCCCGCCAGGTCGCCGGACCACAGGAAGCGCACGTCGCCGCGGCGGGAGACGGGCGTGGTGCGGAAGGTGCCGCGCACCGGCTCGCCGGAGCGGCGCGGGTCGTCCGGGTCGCTCAGCACGACCCGGTAGTGGATCTGCCGGCCGGGCGGCAGGTCGCGCAGGGTGGTGGTACCGGTGAAGTCGGTGGCCGGGCCGAGGAACGGGCCGCCGTGGCGGCGCACCCCGTAGCGGAACGACTCGCTGGGGGAGGTCTCCACGTGCATCCGCGCGGGCCGGTCGGACCGGGTCCAGATGGTGGCGGAGTAGGAGGTGATCTCCCCGGACTGGGCCCCCCAGAGTGCCGCCGGCCGGCCGGAGCGGGTGAAGGCGGGAGCCCCCGCAGAGGCGGCGAGGGCGGGTGCGGCGAACGCCGTGGACAGGGCGAGACCCAGCGGGACGGCGAGCGAACCGCCGAGCAGGGACCGTCGGGTGTGCGGCATCGGTGCCATCGGTGTCGTCTCCAGGGGGCGGCGGGGGGCGGGCCGGACCAGTGTGCCGCCACACACCGGACCGGCCGCGTCGCCCACGCGAACCGCGGATGAACAGCCGTCAGCCGCTCATCACCGGGCGGCAGTCGGGGCCGCGGCCCGTGCGGTGTCGAGGATCACGCGCGCCACCAGCGCCGGGTCGTCGTTCATCGGCACGTGCCCGCAGCCCGGCAGCCGCACCAGCCGCGCCCCCGGGACGGTGTACTTGGCGCGCACGCCCTGCCGGGGCAGCAGCAGCCGGTCG
This sequence comes from Streptomyces sp. NPDC004667, assembly GCF_040609475.1. NCBI lineage: Bacteria > Bacillati > Actinomycetota > Actinomycetes > Kitasatosporales > Streptomycetaceae > Streptomyces > Streptomyces sp. NPDC004667. Next base: position 11,479 of record NZ_JBEXKC010000106.1, read on the forward strand.
CGGGCCCCCCAGGCGATCGTGACGGGGATGCCCGGCACGTCGTCCGCGAACCGTACGGAGGCCCCCGCAGCCAGGGTCTCCTCGAAACCGGTGGCGTCCCGCAGGGCGAGGGTCTCGGCGACCACGGCCGCGGGCGAACGGTGGCCCGGGCGGGCGTAGATGGTGCCGGTGAGCGCGGCCCGGCCGGGGGCGCTGCGCGACAGCCGCTCCAGGGCGGGACGCGGCAGCGACCGCGCGCCGACGCGCATGGCGCGCAGGGCCGCGAAGGCGTACCGGCGCTCGCCCTGCGACCAGAACCCGGCCGGGGAGAGGGCGGTGACCGAGCGGACGAGTCCGCTGCGCCCCATCTCCAGTGCGAGCAGCCCGCCGAGGGAGTTCCCCGCGACGTGCGGGCGCTCGACGCCGAGGGCGGCGCAGAGCGCGCCCAGCGCCGGGGCGACGGTGGCGAGGTCGTAGGGCACCCCCGGCGGCAGCGGGGCGGAGGCGCCGAAGCCGGGAAGGTCGACGGCGATCACGTCGTGGTCGGCGGACAGGACGTGGCTCACCGGGTGCCACGCCTGGAAGTGGTGGCCGATGCCGTGCAGCAGGAGGAGCGGTTCGCCCGCGCCCTTGCGTTCGTAGGCGACGGTGGCGGGGCGGGGGCCGAGCGGCGAATCGATCGTGAACGAGACCGTGGCGGTCATGCTGCTCCTCGTCGGGTGGACGCGTGTGAGACAGGCCGTCAGTAACGACTGTGCCCATCATTACCGCCCGGTAGCACCCGTCTACAAGAGTTCCCGACGACGGGGCGGGCCGAGGTGGAAATCGGGGTGAAGGGCAGGTGGGCCCCCGGTGGGCAGCGAGAACATCCTGTGAACGGCTTGCTGCATATGCCCGATCTGCCCGGCAAAGCGGCGAGCATTGGTCTTGACCAAGGGGGTGTGCCGTCCTATCGTCGCAGGGATAGTGCAGGAACCTTTAATAAACAAAGGCACGGAACTGCGGTGCGGAACTGCCGCTCGAACACGGCGATAGCGGCGATTGCAGGAGGAGTCAGGGTGGGGACCACGCAGCTCGAATCGGTGCCGGAGCCGAAGTACTGGCACCTCAAGACCGTGCTCAGCGACGCGCTGGACCAGGACTTCGCGGTCGGCGAGGTCCTGCCGAACGAGCGCGAACTCGCCGCGCGTTTCGGTGTCGCCCGCGCCACCTTGCGTCAGGCCCTGGAGCAGCTCGAACTCGAAGGCCGCCTGCAGCGCCGCCGCGGAGTCGGCACCACCGTCGCCCCGCCGCGGGTCGGCGTCGCCGTCGGCAGTACGCAGCACGGCTGGCCCGGCAAGGACGCCGACGGCTGGGAGGCCGTGGACGCCTCCGAGACCGTCCCCGCCGCCGCCGTCCTGAAGCTCCTCGGCACCGCCCCCGAGCAGCCCGTGCACACCGTGCGCCGGACCCGGGTCACCCAGGGCCAGGCCGTCGCCGCCGAGCTGCTGTACGTACCCGCCGCGTCCGTGCCCGGCCTCTCCGCCATCGACGCCCCCGCCGGACCCGCGCGGGCCCGCGCCGTCCTGCGGGAACTCCAGCGGCTCGCCCTCGACGGGCAGGACCGCTCGGTCGAGCTGGGCTCCGCCCGTGCCGACGACGCCAAGGAACTGGACCGGCTGCCCGGCGCCCCCGTGCTGCTCGTGACCACCCGCTACTTCACGACGGAGGGCACCGCCGCCGTCTCCGTGGCCACGTACCGCGCCGACACCTGCCGCCTGACCTTCGGCGACTCGGGCGTGGAGATCACCGAGACCCGCGCGGCCTCCTGACCCGGCCTTCCCCCGGAGCCGCGGAGCCCGGGAGCCCCGACGCCCCGGGCGGGGCCCCGTCGGGCCGGTCGTCTGTCGCGCCGGCCGTGTCCGGGTCCGAGCGGCGGGTGCGCTCCGCCCAGGCGGCCACCGGCGGCCCCGCCGCGCCCAGGGCCGCGAAGAACAGGCCGAGCAGCAGCCAGCCCGCGTGTCCGAGTCCGAGCACCGCCGTCGTGAGCACCACCGGAGCCAGGGCCTGCCCGGCGCTGAAACCGACGCCGAAGAATCCCTGGTACTGGCCCTGGGCGTGATCGGGGGCGAGGCCGAAGCCGAGCGCGAAGCCGCCCGAGGACTCCCACACCTCTCCGAGGCTGTGGACGACGACCGCGAGGACGGCGAGCCCTGGCGCGATCCAGACCGGAACGTCCGCGGTCAGGGCCATCAGGGGGCAGCTGACCAGGAAGCAGAGCCCCGCGAGGCGGAACGCCCGGCCGCCCTGGCGCGGAGTCTCCACCCGGGAGCCGATCCGGCTCTGGAGCAGCACGCACACCCCGCTGTTGACCGCGTAGACCGCCGCCACGGTCCAGCGGGGCGCGTCGGTGTGGGCGGAGAGCCAGATCGGAAGCAGCAGGGAGACGGTCTGGTACTGCAGGCCCATCGCGCCGTAGAGCGCCACGAAGGTCACGAACGGCCGGTCCCGCAGGACGGCCGCGCGGTGGTGCTCCTCGGGCCGGGGCAGGGGCGGGTAGTTCGGGACCCCGGCCAGGGCGACCAGACCGGCGCAGGCGAAGCTGGCGGCGTTGGCGAGGATGAGCACGGTGTACGCGGTGCGGGTGTCGACCGAGACGGCGAAGGCGGCACCGAGGGTGCCCAGGACCACGCCGAGGTTGACGAACGTGCGGAGCTTCGCCCTGAAGGCCGCCGGGCGCTCACCGCCGGCACGGGCGACGAGGGCGCCGCCCGCGGCGCCGCCCGCCGTTGCCGCCAGCCGGTCCAGGGTGGCGATGAGCGTGAAGGTGAACCAGTCGTGGATGAAGACGAACGCGGCCATCGTCGCGGCCTGCATCGCGACGGACGTCAGCCAGACCGTGCGCGGCCCGTACCGGTCGGCCAGGTTCCCGGCCGGGACCCCGGCCAGCAGCCCGACCAGCCCGGCGATCGTGAGGCCGACGCCGACCCGTGCGGCGGGCAGGTGTACCACCAGCGTGAAGTAGAGCACCGCGGCGGTGTTGAACAGCCCGTTGCCCACCCGGCTGACGAAGCTCGAGATGATCAGGGCGCGCTGGGGGCCGCCGGGCGACAGTAAGCCGGATATCCGCTGCCTGGAGCTCATCATGATCATGCCAGTCAGGCTAACAGCGCCCCGGCGGACACCCTCCGTGCGACCGGGGCGTCCTTCGGGGCGCGGTCAGTGGCCGCCCGCGGCGGGGGCGAAGGGGCCGTCCAGGGCTGCCCATTGCAGGAGCAGGATGGTCTTGCCGTCGGCGATGCGGCCGTCACGGGTCATGGCGAGGGCGTGCGCGAAGGGCAGTTCGAGGACCTCGATGTCTTCGCCGTCCTCCTCCAGTCCGCCGCCGGTCCCGGTCCGGTCGGCCGGAGTGTAGGGGGCGGCGAAGAAGTGGAGGCGTTCGGTGACGGATCCGGGGCTCATGTAGGCGTCGAGGACATGGGTGAGCGGGCCGAGCGTGACGCCGAGTTCCTCGGCGCTCTCGCGCCGGATGGCGGTCGGCGGGTCGTCCGCGTCGAGCAGCCCCGCGGCCGCTTCGACGAGCATGCCGTCGGGGTGGTCGTTGACGTAGGCCGGGTAGCGGAACTGGCGGGTGAGCAGGACGCGGCTGCGTCCGGTGTCGTAGGGCAGGACGACGGCGCCGTTGCCGCGGTCGTAGGTCTCGCGCTGCAGGGTCTCCCAACGTCCGTCGCGACGGCGGTGGTCGAAGGTGGCGCGGCGCAGCACGTGCCAGCCCTGGGAGGTGAGCTCGACGTCGCGGACCACGACGTCGGGGTTGCGGGCCAGGCCGCGTCCGGCCTGGTCGAGGTCGGTGCGGCCGCGGTGGTCGGGGGTGTCGATGCCGGGGCGGCTCGTCACGCGGTCTCCTGCGGGGTGCGGCGGGGGATGTCGGCGACATCGCGGTGGGCGGGCAGGCCGCGGCGCCGGGCGGTGGCGATGTCCCGGTCGGCTCCGGTGGAGTCCTTGGCGGTCATGGGGCGCTACAATACATGCAGAAACGTGCAAGAACAGGAGAGAATGCGGATGCTGGCCGCTGAACGCCGTGACCACCTGTTGGGGCTGCTCGCCCGCGAGGGCAAGATCGTCGCCAAGGACGTCGCCGCCGGACTGGGGATCTCCGAGGACAGCGTGCGGCGCGACCTGCGCGATCTCGCGGCCGAGGGACTGTGCCAGCGGGTCTACGGAGGGGCGCTGCCCGCTTCCCCGGCCGTGGCTGACTACGCCGCCCGGCAGACCGTGGCTCCCGACGGCAAGCGGAAGGTCGCCTCGGTGGCCGTCGGGCTGGTGCGGCCGGGCAGCGCGCTGATCCTCGACGGCGGCACCACCGCCCTGGCCGTCGCCCACGCGCTCCCGCGGGATCTTGCCTGCACCGTGATCACCCACAGTCCGACGATCGCCGCCGCCCTGCTCGGCCACCCGCAGGCCGAGCTCTTCCTCCTCGGCGGCCGCGTCTTCAAGCACTCCGCGGTCGCCTGCGGCGCGGCCGCGGTCGAGGCCGCACAGAACGTCTCCGCCGATCTGTGCCTCCTCGGCGTCACCGGCGTGCACCCGGAAGCGGGACTGACCACCGGGGACGCCGAAGAGGCCGCGATGAAGCGCACCCTGGCCTCCCGAGCCGCGGACACCTACGTCCTCGCCTCGTCCGAGAAGATCGGCACGGCATCGCGGTTCCGCGTCCTGCCCTGGGAGAAGGTCAGCGGACTGATCACCGACGCCGCCCCCCGCAACGCCGTCGTCAAGCAGCTCACGGCGCTCGGCGTCAAGGTCCTGCCTGCCGGCTGAGCGCGACGCGCCGGGACGGGGGAACGCCGGCCCGCCGACGGGACGTCCAGGGCACCACTCCATCGGCCCGCTTCAGCCGTCCGCCGGAATCGGCGATCGCTCCGTCGGCCCCTGCGGGCGGGGCCTGTCCTCTGACGGTCGGCCGGCCCACCCGCCGCAGGCGCCGGGCGGGCTGCTCTCCGGAGCCGCCGCCGGACGGTGTCCGGGCTGCCGTTCTGCTGCGCCGACCCGGGACCGTCCCCTCGGGACGGATCCGGCCCCGGCACGCCTACGGGTCGCACGCCCAAGGACCGTGGTCCTACGGGTCGCACGCCCAAGGACCGTGGTCCTACGGGTCGCACGCCCAAGGACCGTGGGCCTACGGGCCGCCCCCGCACGGCCGGGGACCGTCGTCCCGCGGGGCCGGGCGGGGGAGCCCCGGCCCGTCGCCACGGCAGTGGGCGGGCGGCGGTCCACCGGGATGGCGGGGTCACCGGCGGGCGGTGACCGTCTTCTCCACCGCGAAGAGCTCTTCCTCCACGTGGTCCAGCGCCAGCCGCAACGCCCCCGTCGCCACCGCCGCTTCGCCGAGCAGCGACAGCGCCACCCGCGGGGGCCGCAGGCAGTACCGCTCCAGTTCTCGCCGGAGCGGTTCCAGGACCCCGTCCAGGCCGGCCGCCCAACCGCCGACCACCACCAGCTCCGGATCCATCGCCAGCACCAGCGCCGCCACGTCGTGCACCAGACGCTGGATGAACCGCTCCACCGCGGCCACCGCCCGTTCGTCACCCCGCTTGGCCATGGCGAACACCTCCGCGACCGCCGGCTCGTCCAGCGGGTGCAGGGGTTCGCCCGTCGTGGACAGCAGCCGCTCCGGGGTGACCTCGCGGCCCAGCAGGTGCAGTGCGCCGATCTCGCCCGCCGCACCGCCGAACCCGCGGTGCAGCCTGCCGCCGATCAGCGAGCCCGCACCGGGGCTCAGCCCGGCCATCACGAACACGATGTCGTCCGTGTCCCGCGCCGCACCCTTCCAATGCTCGGCGACCGCCGCCGCGTTGGCGTCGTTCTCCACCTGGACCGGGCAGCGGAACGAGCGGCGCAGCCGGTCCCCGAGCGGCAGCCCCGTCCAGCCGGGCAGCGCCGTACCGAGGCGGACGGTGCCGTCCGCCTCCACGATCCCGGGGCTGCCCACACCGACCGCCCGCAGGGAATCCCGCGGCACGCCGGCCCGGCGCAGCAGATCGGCCACCGCGGCCCTGACCCGCTCCAGGCGCTCGTCGGCCGAGGCGGTCTCGGCGACCTCCTTGGTTCCGGCGCCGATCACCCGCCCGTCCAGCCCGGACAGCAGCACCGCGACCCGGTGCGAGCCGATCTCTATGCCCAGCAGATGCCCGGCCTCGGCACGGAAGCGGAACCTCCTCGCGGGCCGTCCCTGGCGGCGTGCGCCGTCCTCGGCCTCGGCCTCGACGACGAGCCCGGTGCCCATCAGCCCCTCCACGACCCCCTCGACGGTCGGCCGGGAGAGCCCGGTGACCCGGGTGAGGTCGGTGAGGGTCGGCGATCGGGCCGCCCGCAGTGCCCGGAGCACCACGGCCGAGTTGATCCGCCGGAGCAGAGAGGGATCCCCGCCGGTCAGCTGCCCCAACGTGTGTCCTCCCAGCTAGCGGCCCTGTCAGCCGGATCGTACTGCGCCCCCGGCGCCGCTGCGAGGACCAGTCCCCCCCTCAGCCGGATCCCCCCTCTCCTCAGGCCGGGGAGACGAACCCCGACTCGTACGCGGTGATCACCGCCTGGGTGCGGTCGCGCGCCCCCAGCTTCCCCAGAATCGCGCTGACGTGTGACTTCACCGTCTCCGTGCCGACGATCAGTTCCCCCGCGATCTCCACATTGGTCAGGCCGCGTGCCATCAGCCGCAGTACCGCCTCCTCGCGGTCGGTGAGCGCGGCCCGCTTGAGCACCGCGCGCGCCTGCTGGTTGCCGTACTCGGCGGCCAGGGCACGGACGGCCGAGGGGAAGAGCAGCGTCTCGCCCTCCGCCACCAGCCGCACCGCGTGGACGATCTCCGAGGGCCGGGCCCGCTTGAGCAGGAAACCGTCCGCTCCGGCGCGCAGTGCCCGGTACACGTACTCGTCGTTCTCGAAGGTGGTGACCACGAGGATCTTCGGCGGCGAGTCCACCGAGCGCAGGACCGCCCGGGTGGCTTCGATCCCGTCGAGCAGGGGCATCCGCACGTCCATCGCCACCACGTCCGGCCGCAGTTGCCGGACCAGGGGGATGACGGAGGCACCGTCCGCGGCCTCGCCCACCACCTCGATGTCGGGCTGGGCGTCCAGAACGGCGCGCAGACCCGCGCGCACCAGGGGTTCGTCGTCGACGAGCAGTACGGTAACCGGCATCCGGTCAGCGTATTCGCTCCAGCGGGAGCCGGGCGCGCACTCTCCAACCGCCCCCGTGGGGACCGGTTTCGGTCTCTCCGCCGAGCAGCGCGGCCCGCTCCCGCATGCCGCGCAGCCCGCTCCCGCTCCCGGACATGACCGTCGGGCGTTCCGGCAGCGCGTTGGTGACCTCCAGCTCCAGCCGGTCCGCGGCCATCTCCACCCGGACCCGGACGGGCACGGGACCGCAGTGCCGCAGCACGTTGGTGAGCGCTTCCTGCAGGATCCGGTAGCCCTCACGGGTGACGGGCCCGGGCAACTTCTCCAGCGGGCCGGTCAGCCGGGCGTCCACCGCCGCCCCCGAGGCCCGGGCGGACTCCAGCAGCCGGTCGGCCTCCGCCAGTGTCGGCCGCTGCGAGGGCGGCTGTCCCGACTCGCGCAGGACCGTCAGTACCCGCTCCAGGTCCTCCAGGGCGGCCCGGCCCGTCTCCTCGATCGCGCTGAGGGCGCGTTCGGTGAACTCCGGGTCGCCGGCCGCGCGTGCCGCGCCCGCCTGGACCACCGCCACCGTCAGTGCGTGCCCGATGGAGTCGTGCAGCTCGCGCGCGATGCGGGTCCGCTCCAGGAGCTGTTCCGTGCGTGCTTCCAGTGCCGTCAGCCGCTCGGCCGCCGACGGCCCCAGCAGCCGCTTCGCGATCGCGGTGATCAGCTCGCCGAGGACGACGACCACCACGATCAGCGCGACCAGCGGCAGCGGCGCGAGGAGGGCCGCGGCCCAGGGCGCCGGGGTGAACGGCACGGCAGGGTCATTGTCGAGCGGGTGCCCGAGAGCGGTCGCGACGAGTTCGACGGTCATGACCGGCAGCCAAACGGTGGCGAACATGGCCGCACCGGAGACGATCAGCCGTATCTCCAGCCAGAGCACGGTCCGCCAGCGGTCCGCCCAGCGGGCGGCGGGGGCGGTGCCGATGCCGCTCTCCTCGCTCTCGCGCTCCTGCGGGGTCAACAGGAAGCGTGCCTGGAGTCCCTCCGCCAGCCGTACCCACGGAACGAACCCGAACGGTATGACGATCAGCAGGGGCATCCACGGCCACTGCGGGTTGATGAACATCCACACGGCGAGGAGCAGGAGCGGTACGCACAGGTGCAGCCAGCGCGTGTACGTCACTGACCTGAAGGCTGACCTGAAGGGGGAGTGGATGAATCGGGACATGCGTTCATCCTGGCAGGGGGTGTGGCGGTGGGGGGGGGCCCCCCGGGGGGGGGGGGCCCCCCCCCCCCGGGGGGGGGGGGGGGGGGGGGCGGCACTCGACCGGGCCCGTGTCAGGGGAGGGCTGGGGGCGTCCCGCCAGTCCACTGTC
>NZ_JBEXKC010000107.1:0-19652 GCF_040609475.1 Streptomyces sp. NPDC004667
GGCGAAGCCGGGATCCGAGCGCCGCGGCCGGCCGCGCTGCCGCCCACGCCCGGCCCAGCCGGCTCGCGGCCCTGTTCCACGACCTCCTGACCCGCGAACACGGGGTCAAGGTCACCGTCCGCAAGGCGGCCGCCCGGCTCACCGCCCGTCACCTGTCCCCGGCGGCCGCCGTCCGGCTCCTGTCAACGGTGGGGCGCACCCCCGGCATCCATCCGGACGTGCGCGTCACGGTGCTCGGTCTGGCCCCGGCGCTGCTGCCCGCCGAGGAGATGTGGGGCCTGCTGGAATCGGCGGTCGGCGACGGGCCCGATGCCGCCCGGCGCGCCCTCACGGAAGTCGACCCGACGGAGCTGCCCGCGGCCGACCGGCCCCGGTACGGCGAGCTCCTCGCCCGGCTGCCCTTCGTCGCAGAGGGGCAGGCGCCCGATCTCGCCCTGTCCGTGCTCGCTGACTGGGCGCGGTACGCGCCCGCGGCCGGCACGGCGCTGGCGGACGTCTACACCGACCCCGCCTCCCCCCTGAGGCCGTGGCGGGCGAGGTCCGCGCTGATGGACCTGGCCCGCTCCGGACTGCCCCACCCGATCGGCGGGGTGGAGCCCGGGAGCCTCCTGCTCGATGTCGTGGACCGGCTGCTGGTCCTCATCGCGGCCGGGGAACCGCAGGGCGGTGGGCGCGAGGACGATCTGCCGGCACGCCGTCGCCTGGAAGCCCTCGTCGGCTCGGCGGCCGGGGACCACGGGATGTGCGCGGCCCTGGCCCGGCGGCTGGGGGGCGATCCGGCGGTGGCCGTCGCCCGTACCTCCCTGCTGGTACGGGCGGTCGACCCGGAAGCCGACGCCGCCGGGCTGCGGCGCTCGCTCGGTGAGCTGACGGCCGTGGTCGAGGGCCGCCCCGTTCTCGCGTTCCGGGTGGCCGGGGACCTTGAGGAGGCACACCGGTACGGGCCTCCGCTCGCCGATCCCGCCGCGGCCCTGGCCGCGGTCCGTGACCTGAGCGGGGACGGCGATCTCGTGCGGGGCCTCCTCGCCGTCGGCCTCGCCACGGCCCTCGGAGCCCGCCAGGGATGGCCGGACGCCTGCCGCTCCGCCGTCGTCGGACTGCGCCGTCACCCGGAGCGGGAGGTCCGGGAGGCCGCGTACGCCATCGTCCTGGGCGGAAGCTGAGCCCGTACGGGGGCGCGCCGGACGGCAGGACCGTGACGATCGTGATCCGGACGCAGAGCGGCGGCTCCGGCGACCGGACACCGCGCGGGTTCGGCCGGCCGGGGTGGCGGACGGCCCGGACACGGCGCGGTGCGCCACCGCGGGCGGCCCGAGCGGGGACGCTCGGCCGACAGGTCCGCGCGACTCGCAGGAAGGGTGGCCCATGCCCGGCGTTCGACCCCCTCTCGGAGCGGACGTACGCGCCTTCGCGGTCACGGCGGCCGCAGGATGCCTGGTCGGGCTGGTGGGCGGCAGCTTCCGCTGGTGCCTGGAACGGGCCGACGCGCTCCGCCGCGTGCTGCTGGCAGCCGCCGCGGGGCTCGGAGCGGCCGAAGTGCTCGTCCCGATCGCCCTGACCGCGTCGGGCGCGCTGGTCGCCCACCTCATCGCCCGGCGGGTCCCCCACGCGGCCGGCAGCGGCATCCAGCACGTGGAAGCGGTGTGGCGGCAGGAGAGCGACACGCACCCCTGGAGACTGCTTCCCGCGAAGTTCGTCGGCGGCCTCATCGCGATCGGATCCGGCCTGGTCCTGGGGCGGGAGGGCCCGACCGTCCACATGGGCGCCGCCATCGGGGTCCTGGCCGGCCGGCACGGCAGGCTCGGGCCCGAGGACGCCCGGATGCTGCACACCGCGCTCGGCGGGGCGGGCCTGGCCGCCGCGTTCTCGGCCCCGCTGGGCGGGCTGCTGTTCGTCTGCGAGGAGGTGACCCGTTCGTTCCGCCCCCGTCTGGTGCTGTTGACCCTGCTCGGGACGGTCGCCGCCGTGAGCTGTACCCGGCTGATCGTGGGCGACGCCCCCGCCTTCCTCCTGCCGGACCTCGCGAGCCCGCCCCTGTGGACGCTGCCGGTGTTCCTGCTGTTCGGCGCGACCGCCGGGGCCCTCGGCGCCGCATACGCCCACCTGGTCGTCGGAACGCTGGAGCTGTGCGACCGGATGACGCGGGTACCGGTGCCGCTGCGGGCAGCCGGAATCGGCGCCGTGGTCGGCGCGCTGATGGCCGCGGACCCGCTGCTGGCCGGCGGCGGGGACGCGCTGACGGGGCGTCTGCTGGGCGCGGCGGGCCCGGGGGTGACGGCACTGGCGGTCTACCTCGCCGTCCGGTTCGTCGCGGGCCCGCTGAGCTACGCGGCCGCGACCCCCGGCGGGCTCTTCGCCCCGCTCCTCGCCCTCGGCGCCCTGTGGGGGACGCTGGTCCACGTGCTCGCCGCGCTCGTGCTGCCCTCCCCCGCGCCGGGCCCGGCCGCGTTCGCCGTGGTGGGCATGGCCGCCCTGTTCACCGGAGTCGTCCGCGCACCGGTCACCGCCATCGTCCTGGTCGCGGAGATGACGGGCGCCTTCTCGCTGTGGCTGCCGCTGCTGGTCGCGTGCTTCGCGGCGACGGTCACCGCCGACCACCTGGAGAGCGAGCCGATCTACGACAGCCTCCGCCGCAGGATGCTCCAGCGTCCCTGACGGGCCGGAGCGCGGCGGTGCCTCCGGGCGGCTGCTCAGCCCGCTTCCCGTTCCGTCGCCCGCGACACCAGTTTCCGCAGCGCGGAGTCCGACGTCATCAGCTTCAGCGGGGGCAGGCCGGCGATCGCGCGGTCCAGCCAGGCCGTGTCCGCGAGCCGGTGGATCTCGCCCTCGGCGACCAGGTCGGACAGGAGGGCTTGGAGGAAGACCACATCGGCGACGGGATACCAGTGCGGATGGCGGTCGAAGAAGATCTGGCGGTCCTCGTACGGGTGCCGCACGGTCATGTGCAGATAGCCGCCCCGCTTCCCCTGCAAGGGGCCGCGCAGGCCGGCGAGCATTCCGAGCAGGGTGACCTGCTCGGCACTGGCGGGGTACTTGGCGCCGACGACGACGCCCATCCCGAGCATGATCCTCGACCAGGGGATCAACTCCGTCGAGGAATCACGCGCGTGGGCGCACATGCCTTCCTCACGGAACTCCACCCAGGCTCCGCCACCCGGCCGCCCGGGATCGCCGAGTATCCAACGGCCGTCCACCCGCACCAGTGGACCCAAGGATCGAACCGTGTCAGCCATGACTCGATTTGATCAGACGCGCCCGGGGAAGCCGATCGATTTCGGCCATCCGTTCACGGACTCCCGGCCCGCGACCCGGCACGGGGTCGGGGTCCGGGTCGGGGTCCGGGTCGGGGTCCGGGTCGGCCTGGGCCCTCACCCGTTCTCCGGGGCCTCCAGGTAGGTCCGGTAGGCGCGCGCCACGTTGTGCAGGTAGGCCAGGGCTCCCTGCCGTTCGGTGTCGCTGAGCCCGTCGGACGCCTTGAACAGCACGTCCAGCAGGGGGGCGAGCTCACCCATGACGTGCCGGAAGCCGCTGTCGGTGACGTCCAGGACCTGACGGCGCCCGTCATGGGGGTGCGGTGCCCGGCTCATGTGCCCTTCGGAGACGAGCCGGTTGACCGACTGGGTACCGGCGGCGGTGGTCACACCCAGCCTGCGTGCCAGTTCGGCCGGCCCGATCGGCTCTCCCGCCCCTTTGGCGAGCATCACGTGCTCCACCGCCTCGACGTTCGTCAGCGGCATCTCCAGGCGCTCCGCCAGGACCCCGCGGGCGAGCTGCGTCAAGGTCAGCACCTCGCGCAGCGCCTGCGCGAGGCCGTCCGGCTCCGGCATCCCCTCGGGCCGCCCCTGCCCCGCACTCGTGCGGGCCGGCTCGTCACGTGGCTGGTGTTGCGTCATGGCGTCAAGTCTGTCACGGTGAAATTAGCTAAGTTACTTAACTACCCAGTGAGGGTGCGCCACCGTGTCCCGAACCGTCCCGGACCGTCAGCCGACCCGTTCCGCCCCCGGCGCCGGTCCACTCCGCAGCCCCCGGGCGTACGCCTGGCTCGTCCTCCTGCTCACCGTCGCCGGCCTGGCGGCTGCGTTCGCCCTGGGGCCTTCCGGGGCGGCCACCACGGACTCGGGCGGCGGCGCGCTGCCCGCCTCGTCGCAGTCGGCCCGGGTCGCGGAGATCGTCAAGACCTTCCCGTCCGGCGCGGTGGCGCCCGCGGTCGTCGTCTACAGCAACGCCGACGGTGCTCCCCTGACCTCCGCCCAGCGCGCGGAAATCGGCCGACGGGCCCCGCGTCTCGGCGCCCTGGGCCTCGCCCCCGAGGCCGCGCGCCCCGAAGTGACGAAGGACAAGGTCGCCGCGATCCCGGTGCTGCTCGCCACCGACGCCGGCGAGCGGCAGAACACCGCGCGGATCGAGGAGATCCGCGCCACCGCCTCCGAGGGCATCGCCGCCCCCCTGCGGGCCCAGGTCACCGGCGGACCCGCCTTCCGGGCCGACATCGCGGCCGTCTTCGAGGGAGCCGACACCACCCTCCTGATCGCCACGGCCTCCGTCGTCGCCGTCCTGCTCCTGATCACCTACCGCAGCCCCGTACTGTGGCTGGTCCCCCTGCTCGTGGTGGCCTGCGCCGACCGGTTCGCCGCGGGCCTGGTGGGGGCGCTCGCCCCGCACACGGGCATCGAGGTGGACGCCTCGTCCGCCGGGATCATGTCCGTGCTCGTCTTCGGAGCCGGAACCAACTACGCACTGCTGCTGGTCTCCCGCTACCGCGACGAACTCCACCTCACCCCCGACCGGTTCACCGCCATGGCCCGTGCCCGGCGCGGCACCGCCCCCTCCGTCCTCGCCAGCGGCACCACCGTCGTCCTGAGCCTGCTGACCCTGCTGGCCGCCGAACTCACCGGCAACCGCGGCCTGGGATTCGCCGGCGCCGTCGGCATCCTCGTCGCCATGGCCTTCGCCCTCCTGGTCCTGCCCGCGGCACTGGTCCTGCCGGGACGGTGGCTGTTCTGGCCGCTGGTCCCCGGGCCGGGCGAGCCCCGGGCCGTGGACCGCGGCGGCGTCTGGTCGCGCATCGGCACCGCCGTCTCCCGGCGCCCCGCCCTCGTCGCGCTCGCCGGGACCGCGGTCCTCGTGGCCCTCGCCTCCGGCGGCCTCGGCCTGCACACCGGCCTGGCCCAGGCGGACTCCTTCCGCAAGACGCCCGAGGCCGTCCTCGGTCAGCGCACGCTGGCCACCGTCCGGCCCGCCGGCGCGGGCGAGCCGCTCACCCTGATCTCCTCCCCCGCCGCCGCCGACGAGGTCCTGGAGGCGGCGCGGCGCACCCCCGGCGTCGCGGACGTCACCGCCACGGAACGCACGGCCCGGTACGCCCGCGCCGAAGCGGTCCTGGCCGCCGCACCCGGCACCCCGGCCTCCGACGACACCATCCAGGCACTGCGCACGCGTCTCGCCGGGATTCCCGGGGCCGACGCTCTCGTCGGCGGCACCACCGCCGGGAACCACGACGTGGAGCGGGCCACCGCGCACGACACGCGCGTGGTCGTCCCGCTCGTCCTGGCCATCGTCTTCCTCGTCCTCGCCGCACTGCTGCGCTCCCTGGTGGCCCCGGTCCTCCTGGTGGCCACCGTCATCGGGTCCTACTTCGCCGCGCTGGGAGCGGGCCGGATCGTCTTCGGCGCCGTCTACGGCTTCCCCGCGCTGGACAGCACCGTCCCGTTGCTGTCCTTCCTGTTCCTCGTCGCCCTCGGCGTCGACTACAACATCTTCCTGATCGCCCGTGCCCGCGAGGAGACCCTCTCCGGGCACCCCACCCGCACGGCGGTCCTGCGCGCCCTGACCGTCACCGGCGGCGTGATCACCAGCGCCGGCGTCCTGCTCGCCTCCGTCTTCGCGGTCCTCGGGGTCCTCCCGCTGATCACCCTGACCCAGATCGGTGTCATCGTGGGCATCGGAGTGCTGCTCGACACCCTCCTGGTCCGTACGGTGCTCGTCCCCGCGCTCGTCCTGCTGACCGGCAGCCGCTTCTGGTGGCCCGGACGCCCCGAAGCCGTCCGGGCGCACCCCGAAGGAGGAAGACCATGACCGATCCGCACGAGCCGGCCCCGCGGTGGACCACCGCCCCCGACGGCGGGCGTCCCGACGGCACCACCTGTACCCACCTCGACCGGGACCTCCTGCCCGCCGATCGCGGCGCGGAGCGGGGCTGCGCCGCCTGTCTGGCGCTCGGAGCGCCCTGGCACCGGCTGCTGCGCTGCCTGACCTGCGGAGAGGTGGGCTGCTGCGACAGTTCACCCGGCCGGCACGCCCACGCGCACGCGCAGTCCTCGTCCCACCCGATCGCCGAGTCGTACGGGAGCGGGGAGGACTGGGCCTGGTGCTACCTCGACCACCTCTACCTCGTCCCGGCCGCACCGCCCGGCGGCGGGCCGGTGCATCCACCGTCCCGGCCGCGGGCGAAGCGGAGGGAGAGAGGTGATCGCAGTGACCAAGCCCCGCCGTGACGAGACGGCGCCCCGATGAGCACCGCGCACTGGCTGTTCGGCGACCAGCTCGGCCCCCATTTCCTCACCCCCGGCGAGCAGGGTCCCGGCGGGCACGGGCCCGGCCGGAACGCGCCGGTCGTCATCATCGAGGCCCGCTCGGTGTTCCGCCGACGCCGCGTCCACCGGGCCAAGGCCCACCTCGTGCTCTCCGCGATGCGCCACCGGGCCGCCGAACTCGGCGACCGGGTCACGTACGTGCGCGCCGAAACCTACCGGGAGGGGCTGCGCGAGGCCGTCGGGAACGGCCCCGTGAGCGTTCACCACCCGACCTCGTACGCCGCCCTGCGCCTGGTCCGCTCCCTGCCGGGGGTGCGGGTGCTGCCGGCCCGCGGCTTCCTGCTGCCGCACGAGGCATTCGGGGCCTGGGCCGCCGGACGCGGCGGAGCCCGTCTGCGGCAGGAGGACTTCTACCACTGGATCCGCCGCGAACTCGACGTCCTCATGGACGGCGGCGGCCCGGCCGGCGGGGCCTGGAACCACGACCGGGCCAACCGCGAACCCCCGCCCGCGGGGGCCCGTGTGCTGGGCGCGCCCGCGCCGTACCGTCCCCGCGAGGACGACATCGACGAGCGGGTGCGGGCCGATCTGGACCGCTGGGAGCGCGAGGACGGCATCGCCTTCGTCGGCCGTGACGGGCCGCGCCGTTTCCCCGCCTCCCGCCGTGAGGCCCTCGCCGCCCTGCGCAGGTTCACCGGGCACCGGCTCGCCGCTTTCGGCCCGTACGAGGACGCCGTGCTGGCGGCCGACCCGGTCATGAGCCACAGCCTGCTGTCGTCCTCCCTCAACCTCGGCCTGCTCGACCCCGCCGAATGCGTCACGGCGGCCGAGGAGGCCTGGCGCAGCGGCCGTGCCCCCATCAACAGCGTCGAGGGCTTCGTACGGCAGATCGCGGGCTGGCGCGAGTACGTGTGGCAGCTGTACTGGTACTTCGGCGACGACTACCGCGCGAGCAACGCCCTCGGGCACTCCGCGCCGCTGCCCGACTGGTTCCTCGCCCTCGACGCGGACGCCGTCACCGCCCGCTGCCTGGCGACCGTCCTCGCCCAGGTCCGCGACACGGGCTACACGCACCACATCCCGCGGCTGATGGTGCTGGGCAGCTTCGCCCTGCAACGCGGGCTGGATCCGCGCGAGGTCACCGACTGGTTCCACCGCTGCTTCGTCGACGGGTACGACTGGGTGATGCTCCCGAACGTCATCGGGATGTCCCAGTACGCCGACGGCGGCCGGATGACCACCAAGCCGTACACCTCGGGCGGCGCCTACCTCCACCGCATGAGCGACCTGTGCGCCGGCTGCGCCTACCGCCCCACGGACCGCACCGGCGAACGGGCCTGCCCGTACACCACCGGCTACTGGTCCTTCGCCCACCGCCACCGCGCCCTGCTCGCGGGCAACCCCCGCACCGCGCGCGCCGCGCACGCTCTGGAAAGGCTCGGGGACCTCGACGAGGTGCTGCGCACCGACGGGCGTTGGGACGAGGGCCCGCCCTGACCCGGCCGGGGTGCGCGGCCCGGGGGAGACGACCGGTGTGCCGCCGGGAGCGGGGCCGGCGACCCGACGTAGCGTCTCCCCCACGAGGGGACCGGGGGGCCGAGGAGAGGGTGATCGCGCATGGGGCGAGACGGACAGGGCCGTGGCGGCGCGGACGGCCGCGGGAAGCACGTGGTGGTGGTCGGTGCGGGCGCGGCGGGACTCGCCTGCACCGCCGACCTGCTCGCCTCGGGCGTCGGCGTGAGCCTGTTGGAGGCGGACGCTGCGGTCGGCGGGCGCATGCGCACCGACCGTGTCTCCGGCTTCGTCCTCGACCGCGGGTTCCAGGTGTTCAACACGTCCTACCCGCAGGTCAAACAGCGCATCGCCCTCAGACCGCTGCGCCTGCGGCCCTTCACCCCGGGCGTGCTCGTGCACACCGGCGGTGGGCGCCTGCTCCGGTTCACCGACCCCACCCGGCGCCCCGGCGAGAGCCGTGACCTGCTCCCGGGCCGGCTGGCATCGGCCCGCGACCTGACCGCACTCGGTGTCCTGACGGCGCGGGACGCGCTCCTCGCGCCCCGCCGACTGCGGGCGCGCCCCGAGCGGACCACCCTGACCGCGCTGGCCGACGCGGGGTTCTCCGCCGACCTGGTCGAGTCCTTCTTCCGGCCCTTCCTGTCCGGTGTGTTCCTGGAGGACGAGCTGGAGACCTCCTCCCGCTTCTTCCACTTCGTGTGGCGCAGCATGCTCCGGGGCACCCTGTGCCTGCCGGCCGACGGGATCGGCGCGGTGCCCGCCCAGCTCGCCGACGGCCTCCCCGCCGGTGTGCTGAGCCGCGGGACCGCGGTCGCCCGCCTCGCCGAGGACGGTGACGGTGTGGTCCTGGCCGACGGCACGCGGCGCCGGGCCGACGCGGTCGTCGTGGCCACCGGCCAGTCGGCGGCGGCCGGGCTGCTGCCCGGACTCACCGTCCCCGCCGGACGTACCGTCACCACCCTCTACCACGCGGCCGCCCGCTCCCCCCTGCACGAGCCCACCCTGCTCGTCGACACCCGGCGCCGGTTCCTCAACACCTGCGTGCTCAGCGAGGTCCACCCCGGCTACGCCCCCGACGGCCGGGCCCTGATCTCCACCTCCGTCCTCGGGGCTCCCGGCGCCGCGCAGGAGGCGGCGGTCCGGGCCGCGCTCGCGGAGGCGTACGACACCGACACCGACGCCTGGGAGTCGGTGCACCGCTGCACCGTCCGGGACGCGCTGCCCGCCATGCCCCCGCCGCTGCCCCTGACCAGGACGACCCGCTTCGGCCCCGGCCGGTACGTCTGCGGCGACCACCGGGCGACCGGTTCCCTCCAGGGCGCGCTGGCCTCGGGGGCCCGGGCGGCCCGGGAGGTCCTGGCCGACCTCGGCGGCCGATGATCAAGGTCGGGTTGTCAATGCCGGACACGACAAGGAGCGGCGGCATTTCCGTGTGACGCAGTGTCATGAACGCCCGTCCGGACGGTGGATACGCTCGTCGACGACGGGCGGCCGGAGCAGGCCCGGTCCGAGGGCCCGGCCGGTGACCCGCGGCACGGTCGTCCGTCATCATCCCGGACGAGGGGACGGGCCGCCCGAGCACGGTCGCGGACGCGCACGCACTCCTCGTCCCCCGCCCCGGACGGAACGGACCCCTCGTGAGCCTTCGTCAGATCGAGCCCAAGCAGCGCGGACTCCTCATCGTCAATTCCCACCCGGAGGGCGCCGCGCGGAGCGTGCGCCGCACGTGGGACGCCATCCCGCCGCGTGCCGACGGCCGCAGGCCGGTCGTGCTCGTCCTCGGGCACTCGGCCGGCTACGGACTCGCCACCCTCCTCACGGGAATGCGCCGGCACGGCATCCGCGGCATCGGCGTCGCCTTCGAGGCGCCCGACAACGGGCGCCGCACCGCCACCGCCGGCTGGTACCGCACCGCGGCCGCCGCCCGACTCGCCGCGGACGGCGGTCACGACATCCGGTTCGTGAACGCCGACGCCTTCTCCACCGGGGCCAAGACCCGGATCTGCGACCTCCTGGAGGAGCACTACGGGCCGGTCGACCACCTCGTCTACAGCCTCGCGGCGCCCCGGCGCACCGACCCGGTCACCGGTACCGTGCACCACTCCGTGATCAAACCGCTCGGTGCCGCGTACGAGGCACCCGCGCTGGACTTCTCCGGCCCCGAACCGCAGGTCGCACGGGCCCGGATCGAACCCGGCACCGACGAGGAGACCCGCGCGACCGAGGCCGTGATGGGCGGGGACGACTGGCACCTGTGGATCGACGCGCTGGCCGCCCATGGCCTGCTCGCCGAGAAGTTCACCACCGTCGCCCTGACGTACGTGGGCTCCGAGGTCACCGCGCCCGTGTACCGGCAGGGCACCATCGGCGCGGCCAAGGAGCATCTGGAGCGGACCGCCCGCGACCTGAACGCCTCTCCCCCGCTGAAGGAGAAGGACGGCCGCGCCTTCACCGTCGTGGCCGGCGCCGCCGTCACCCAGGCCTCCAGCGCCATCCCCTCCATCGCCCTGTACACCGCCTTCCTGCGGACCGTCCTCGGCGAGGACGGCTTCCGCACCACCGCCGAGCAAGCCGCCGACCTGTGGGACCAGCTCGAAGGCGACACCCCGCTCGTCCTCGACGAGCAGGGCCGGATCCGCCTCGACGGCTGGGAACTCGACGACCGGGTGCAGGAGCGCGTCCGCGCGCTCTGGGCCGACCCCGAGCGGGGCCTCGCCGAATCCCGGTTCGGGGCCGACTGGTTCATGGAGCAGGTACGGGAGTTGTACGGCTGGGGCGTCGACGGCGTCGCCTACGACCGGCCGGTCGAGACCGACGTGCCCTGGCCGCCCCGGTAGCGCGGCCGGGCGTTCGGCACGGCCCGGGAGCCAGGGCCGATTGTCAGTGGCGGGTGCGAAGGTGAGGACATCGAAACGCGATCAGGGGGAGCGGACATGTCCGGAAACCAGAACTACATCAACCACGTCGCCCTCGTGCTGGACGCCAGCTCGTCCATGTCACACATGCGCGGCAAGGTGATCGAGGTGGCCGACCAGCAGATCGCCTACCTGGCCCGCCGGTCGCAGGAACTGGACCAGGAAACCCGCGTCACGGTGTACGTGTTCGCGGACACCGTGCAGTGCGTCATCTACGACAAGGACGTGCTGCGGATGCCGTCCCTGAAGCAGCTGTACCGGGTGGGGGGAATGACGGCCCTGCTGGCGGCCGCCCTGAAGTCGCAGCGCGAACTGGCGCAGACGGCCCAGCTGTACGGCGACCACAGCTTCCTGACGTTCGTGCTGACCGACGGTCAGGAGAACGCGAGCCACCGCTGCCCGGACGCGCCCGGCAGCGATCCGCGCGCGCTGGTGCGGGCCGTGGCCGAGATGATCGCGGAGCAGGAGGACAACTGGACCCTGGCCGTCCTGGTGCCCGACCAGATGGGCAAGCGGGAGGCCATGCAGTACGGCTTCCCCAAGGAGAACATCGCCATCTGGGACGCCACCAGCACACAGGGCCTGGAGGAGGCCGGGCAGGTCATCCGGGAGGCCACCGAGAAGTTCATGGTCGGCCGCACCAAGGGCATCCGGGGATCGCGCGCCGTGTTCTCCATGGGTGCGGAGGCCGTCAACAAGGACACCATCAAGGCGGCCGGACTCACCCCGGTGGACCCGGGTCAGTACCGGCTGCTCCCGGTGGACCGGGACGCGGCGATCCGGGAGTGGGTCATCGAATCCGGACACACGTACCGCACCGGCGGCGCCTTCTACCAGCTCAGCAAGTCGGAGAAGATCCAGGCACGGAAGCAGATCGCGGTGCTGGAGAAGAAGACCGACCGGGTGTACGCCGGGCCGGAGGCCCGCGCCCTGCTGGGCCTGCCCGGCACGGAAGTCCGCGTCAAGCCGGACCACAACGACGAGTTCACGATATTCGTACAGAGCACCAGCGTGAACCGGAAGCTCGTCCCGCAGACCCGGCTCCTGCTCATGGGCTGATGCCCGGCGATGCCCTGCGGCCGCCACGACGCGGACGGGCAGGTCGTGCCCGTCCGCGCGGTGACGGCACCGTGATCGGTCTCGCGGGGTGGTCGGACGGGGTCAGGCCCAGTACAGGAGGGCGACCCTGATGGGAAGGTCGTCCGGCCAGCCGGTGTCCACGCGGATCTCCACGCGTTCCCCGTCGAGCGGCACCACGTTGTGCACGGTCATGACCGCGCCTCCCATGAACGGCCTGTCGGTGGGCGGGTACACCTCCGCGACGGTGGCGAACACGCCGGTGTACGCCGATACTCCGGGCGCCTCCAGAAGCTGTTCGAAGACACCGTGGCCGCGAAGGTTGTAGTAGTAGCTGATCGGCTGCCAGTCCGCCCGCGCCTCGCCCCGACCGCCCCCGCTGGGTGCGATCGCCTTGTCGGACGCGGGGTTGCCGTTGCCGGTCGCGGGCTCACGGAGATTGGTCTGCGTCATGTCCGTTTCCCTTCGATGGGATGGGGATCCGCGCTCCTGAGGGGGATCTCCGGTTTCCCTTCCCATGGTGGGCCGGACCCGCGCCGCCGCGACCCCCTGAAGTGAGGGATGGACAGGCTCCCGTTCGGGGGTCAGCGGGTCAGGGCGGCGATGAGTTCGTCGCGGCCGTCGGCACCCGTCTTGCGGAACAGGGCCTTGAGGTGGTCGTTGACCGTGTACGGGGACAGGTCGAGGCGCCGGGCGATCTGCTTGACGGCTGCGCCCGTGCGCAGTTCACCGAGGGTGGCGCGCTCGCGCGGGGTGATCCCGTACCAGGCGCAGAACGACGGCATCACGAGGTCTCCGGCCGCCCCCTGGAGGACCAGGGCGACATCGCCGTCGGCGTCCGCGTCGAGCGGCTGGCCCTGGAAGGTCATCCAGCGCCCGCAGACGACGGGGGGCACGCACACCACCGGAACCCAGGCTCCGGCGTCATGCGCGCGGGAACGTGCGGCGAGGGAGAGCGCGACGAGGAACGCGTCGGGGATCCACTCCGGGAAGGCGTGCCCGCTCGGTGAGGACAGCCGGTCCAGCCATTCCCGTGCCTGGGGGCTGACCGCCCTGATGGTGTGGTCGGGGCCCACCGTGACCACCCCGGCGGGAAGCGCGGGGGCCACGGGGAAGAGGGGGCCCTCTGTCACGTAGCGACGCAGGGCGGTGACGAGGGCCGGGCCGACGCGGGCCGCCCGCTGGAGGTCTTCCCGGCCGAACGGGCAGGCACCGGCGCAGCGCAGCAGCCCGAGCGCTCCCCATACCCCGTGCCGGTCCTGGAGGAGGAGCCGCAGCTCGGAGCCCGCCCCGTTCGCGGTGAGGATCTCGCGCACCCGCGGGTCCGAGGGGCCGTCGCCCGCCGGTCCGACGACGGTGGCCGGGGTGGCCAGCCCGGCGAGCGCGGCGGGTCGGTAAGGGTCGCCGCCCCGGTAGCGGTGCATGACGATGTCGGTGACGAGCGAGGGGGCGTACTCGTGCCAGAAACTGAAGCTCCCGAGGCCGAGCCCCGTCGCCGGATCGGTGGCCACCAGGCTGAGCCCGTCGTGGGGCAGGAGGGGGGTGAGTACCCGGGATATCCCGGCCCCCCGCCCGCCGGGGCCCGCGTTCTGGCTCGCGGCGGCGTACAGATCACGCGCCAGCCGTCCCGTGTCGAAGAACGTGAGGGCCACAAGCTCCCATTATCCCGGCGGAAGCCGTCGGCCGCCCGCCCCTGCGGGCCCCGGCGGAGCCGGTTGCGCGGGCATGCGAAAACGCCCGGCGGGTGGTCCCGGCCGGGCGTTTTCGTGTGTCTGGGGTGCGCTGTGCACGGTCCGCCGGTGGTTTAGTACCAGTGGTTGTTCTGCCAGAAGTTCCAGGCGCCGACGGGGCTGCCGTAACGGGAGTTCATGTAGTCCAGACCCCACTTGATCTGGGTGGCCGGGTTGGACTTCCAGTCCGAGCCCGCCGAGGCCATCTTCGACGCCGGCAGGGCCTGGACCAGGCCGTAGGCACCCGAGGAGGCGTTCGTCGCGGTGAAGTCCCAGCCACTCTCGTGGGAGACGATCTTGTCGAAGGCCGCGAACTGAGCCGGGTCCTTGATCATCTGCTGCGCGATCGACTTGGCACTCATCGGAGCGGCCTGCGCCGGAACGGTGGCCAGCATCGAGCCGGCCACACCCAGGGCCAGGACGGTACCCGCGAGGGTCTTCTTCGAAGCGGCGATGCGGCGGATGACGGCGTTGGACACGGAGCAGACCTTCCGAAGGGGACAAGGACCATCGCGGGCACGCCGAAGACGTGCGTGAACCACTCACGCGAAGGAGAGGGGATCCTGGGCGGCGGGTGAAGCACCCGTGCCGCCCGGCGACCCACCCAGTTCTACCGACGCCCCGGCCACCTGGCAAAGACCCCGCCTACTACGGACCCTCGCAGGAGGGGACCCAACCACCCCGGCGAGGCCGGGAGGATCCGTGCAGGCCGGAGCTGCTCCCTGGCGGCGACACCGACCCTGCGGACCACTACTACCCCGGATCGTGTGTGACGTGGGCCCTATGGGCCGAGTCACCACGGGGACCCCCGAACCTCACCCGACGTGACCGCTCGTACCCGTGGCCCGTGCCGGGACGGAGCGTCGGCCCCGTGCCCGGGCCCCGCCCGTTCCGTACGCTGGGCGGCATGCGCATGCGCCCCACGCTGAGCTGGACACCGTCCGAGGACCTGCCCCCCGGCACCGAGGACCCACGTCCCGTCGCCGCCGCCCTGCGCGCGGGCGGGGTACTGGTACTGAGCGGAGCGGGACTGTCCACGGAGTCGGGCATCCCCGACTACCGCGGTGAAGGGGGGAGCCTGCGTCGGCACACCCCGATGACGTACCAGGCGTTCACCGGCTCCGCCCAGGCCCGGCGGCGGTACTGGGCGCGCAGTCATCTCGGCTGGCGCACGTTCGGCCGCGCCCGGCCGAACGCCGGGCACCGGGCCGTGGCGGCGTTCGGCCGGCAGGGGCTGCTCTCGGGGGTGATCACCCAGAACGTCGACGGCCTTCACCAGGCGGCCGGCAGCGAGGGCGTGGTGGAACTCCACGGCAGCCTGGGCCGGGTCGTCTGCCTTTCCTGTGGTGCCTCCGGGTCGCGCCGGGAACTCGCCGGACGGCTGGAGGAGGCCAATGCCGGCTTCGAGCCCGTCGCCGCCGCGATGAACCCGGACGGTGACGCCGACCTCACCGACGAACAGGTCGGGGACTTCCGGGTGGTGCCCTGCGCGGCGTGCGGCGGCGTCCTCAAGCCCGACGTCGTGTTCTTCGGCGAAACCGTGCCGCCGTCGCGCGTCGAGCACTGCCGCGCACTCGTCCGCGAGGCGACCTCGCTCCTCGTCCTGGGCTCCTCACTGACGGTGATGTCCGGCCTCCGGTTCGTCCGCCAGGCCGCCGAAGCCGGCAAGCCGGTGCTGATCGTCAACCGGGACCCGACGCGGGGCGACCGGCATGCGCTCCTCCGCGTCGGCCTCCCGTTGGGCGCCGCCCTCACGACCGTGGCCGACCTGCTTGACGTATCCCTCGACGGCCCGCCGACGTCCTGAGCGCCCGGCCGCGGGGCGGCCCCGCCGTGACCGCGCAGGGACCCGCCCCGATCCGGCGCCGAGTTGGCCGAATTCCCGCCGTGCCGCGTCCGAACCCCTACCGTGTACAGCAGTTGGCCTCGGGCCTGGCGAGGGGGATGCGGCGTGTCCACGTGGAACGGCATCGGTACGAAGTACCTGGGATTCAGCCACAGGCAGCCCGACGGCACCCACCACGCCACCGAGTGGTTCGTGATCAGCTACATGCCGGTCGTACCGCTGCGGCGGTACCGGCTGGTGGTGGGGACCACGCAGTACGCGCCGGGCGCCGTGGGAGGCGGCACGTCGACCACCGCCCATCGCGTCCTCGGACGTTCGCGGGTACGCGTACGTGACGTCCTGACCACCTACCTGATCTGGTGGGTGGCCGGTCCCGCCCTCGTCCTCGGTCCGTTCTTCCTGATGGCCCGGGTGGCCCCGGACGCCGGCCGGGGGTCGGCCTTCTGGAGCGCAGCGATCGTCATCGGCGCGCTGGTGTGGGTCGTGGGCCTGCCGCTGCTGCTCGTCTCCCGGTCCAGGCGGTGGCGCGGCCTGCCCTGAGCTTCACGGGGCACGGGCGCACACCGCCATGCGGCGCCTCCGGTACGCGGGTGGCCGGGTCAGGGCAGCCGGCAGTCGTGGAAGCGGGCGGAATGGATGTGCCCGAAGGCCGCCGGGAGTTGCGCGATGCCCCGTGCGGGAAGGACCGTCAGGCTCCGGCCCTTGTAACCGGGCTTGTCGTAGACGGTGACGCACCGGCCCCACAACGCACCGCCGGCCTTGCGGGTCGCGGCGCCGTTCCACACCGACGCCCCGTCGTTGAACCCCACGTAGGCAGTCGTCTCGGGAAAGCGCGGCATGTCCGTGGCCACGAGGCTGACCACGCCGGTGTACGCGGGACCGGTCCATCCGCACACCCAACCCGGCGAACAGTGCTCGCCGGGGGCGTCGGAGCCGCCGGCTCCGGCGCGGGCCTCGGGGGCGAGCGCGAGGACGAGGACGAGGAGGCCCGCACCGACCGCGGCGCGGGCCGCGGCGCTCCTCCTCCCGGCTCCCACGCGGCCCCGTCGGGTCACGGCTCCGGCCTGTGCGCTCACGAGGATCACCGCCGCTCTCCACTCGTCCGCCGGTCCGGCAAGGGGCTGCCGCCCGCTTCCATCGCACCTCCCCTCCAGGGAGATCGCACCTCGGGACGCGCGACGGCCGCAGCGGACCGCCCTCCGGCCCCGGCACCATTCCGTTGGTGGGGCCGGCACCACCACGGCTAGCATCCGACGGTGATCACGCCCGCAGACACATCCTTCCGCGACGCGGTGCGTCGAGCCGACGTCCGCCGGCTGTCCGGCCACATCGACGCACGGCTCTGCCCGCCGGCCGTCTTCGGGCATCTGGTCCGGCACGGGGACCCCGGCCTGCGGCATCTGGGGCTGATCCTGCTGGCCGAGCGCGTCGCCTCGGTCCGGGCGGACGACGCGGCCGCGATGGCCGAACTCGCGGAGCTGCTGCCGACGTCCGTGGAGGGCCCGCCCGAGGCGGCGCTCGTCCTGGCGCGGCTCTACGAACGACTGGGGCCGTATCTCCGGGAACCGCTCATACCCGCATGGCGTTCGGCCGGGCTGCCGGCGCGGGTGCGGATCGCCTGGCTGCGCGCCGAACTCCTCAACGATCCGACGGTGGTCCGGAAGGAGGCTCCGGGCGAACTGCTGTACCAGGCCGTGCGGGAGACGACCGTCACCGTCGCGCACCGGCCGGAGCGGCTCGTGGACGAGCTGGTGGACAGCGGTGACCCGGTGCTGCAGGCCGCGGCGCTGCGACTGGCCCGGCAGGGACTGCACGCCGGTCTGCTGGCCCCCGTACCGGTGCGCGGCCGGCTGATCGGCCTCCTCGGCGCGGGCAGCGCGGCCGTCGCCGCCGCCGCGCTGGAGGAACTCGGCGAACCGTGGGCCGCGTTGGCCCCCTTGCCGCTCGGGTGCCTGTCCCCCTTCCTGACGGCCGGCTCGGTGGTCGCACGGCCCTCGGCAGCCGACGCGGCGCTCACGGCCGCGGCCCGCCACGGGCACGCCGGGCTGCTGTGGCAGGTCATCGAGGATCCGGAGCTTCCGCCGGGGCTCCGCAGGCGCGGGACGGAGCTGCTCGGTGACCTGGCGGACCGCGCTGACATCGGCGCGTTGACGGCCGTCGCCGCACGCGACCCGTTGCTGTTGGGCGGGCCCGCGATGACCTGCCTGCGCGGGCTCCACCGGCGCGGGCACTTCGCCGGTGCCGAGCAGGTCCCGTCCGTCCTCGGCCTGGCACTGGCCGATCACACGATCGCGCCCGACGAGGTGGCGACGATCCTGTTCACCTGCCGGTCGGAGATGTTCCGCGCACTGGTGGACGCGCCCGCCGACGATCCGCTCTGGCCGCGGCGGATCGCACTGCTGGTCGCCCTGGCCGGACAGGGGGCGGAGGAACTTCCCATCGGTGACGCGATCACACGGGCGCTTGCCTCGGCCCCCGCCCCCGGTCCGTTCCTCGGCGCGATCCGGGCCTTGCGGCACACGGATGCCGAAGAAGCCGTGATCGCCCTCCTGCCGTCGGCGCCCGCCGCGGCCCTGGCCGCTCTGGAGGCCATCGGGGGGCATCGGACGGCGGCCGTACTGGGGCGCGGCCTCGGTCTCGCGGCGGACCCGGACCCGGCATCGGCCACCGCCCCCGCCGTCGGCCCCGCCGGCGCCCCCGAGCAGGGCGCGGGCGTGATCGCACCGCACCTGCGTGCCGTGCGCGACCGCGCCCTTGAGCTGCTGTGGCACCTGACCGAGGATCCGGCCCGGCGGCGCGCCGTCCTCGACCGTCTCGATCCCGCCGATCTGCCCCCGCGCATCGCCGTGGACCTCGGCGGCCCGGACGAGCGGGAACTTGCCCTCCTGAGTTCCCACCTGGACCCCGGCCGGCCGGTGGCCGCGCTGCTCAGGCTGGCCGCCCACGGCGGCGCCGGTACGCTGCCGGTCATCGCCGACCTGCTCCTGCGCGTCGTGGCCGAGCTGGCGGCATCCCACGAGCCGGGCGGAACCGTCCCGCGTTCCGACGGCGGCCGGCCCGCCGGGGAGCCCGTGGTGCCCCAGGAGGTCCTGGAGGCCGTGCACGGCCTGGGCCGTCGCCTCCACGCGCGGGGGCGGATCAGGCCCTCCTGCCTGCTCGACGCGGCCACCGCGGCGGAGGCCGGAAACGCGCTCGTCGCGACCACGGCGCTGGACCTGCTGGACCGGCCCGGACTGTCGGCCGGCGAGCAGGCGATCCTGCTCGAACTCCTGCTCCGTGCCCCCTACGCGGGCACCCGTGCGCGGGTGCACCGGCTGCTGCGGCACCGCGACCGGCACGTGCGCAAGCACGTGATCGCGCTGCTCGCCCGCGACGCCGCGGGGGACGACGCGCAGGCCCTGTCGGCGACCTTGATCTCACTGACCGCGGCCCAGGACGTCCAGACCGTACGGCAGGCGCTCCTGACGCTCGGTCACGCCCGTGCCCGCTGGGCCTCCACCGCGATCGCCGCATGCCTCGGCCATCCGAACATGAACGTCAAGAAGACCGCCGCCGAGGTCCTGGTCGGCGCGGGCACGCCCCTGGCCGTACCGGCGATGCTCCACTGGCTCGGGCGCCACGACAATCCGGGCCTGCGCGGCACGCTCGTCGAGGCGCTGCGCAGCGTCCTCGGCGATGCCTACGCGGCGACCGTCCTCGCCGCCGCCGAACACAGCGAGGACGCCCGGACCCGAGCACTGCTGCTGGAAGGCCTCGACCGTACGCTGTCGGCGCGCTCGGTCCTCGCGCTGGACGGCCAGTCGTCACGGGTCGCGCCGACGCTCCTCGCCCTGGTGGCGACCGGCCGGATCGCCCTCGCCTCCGGGACGGCCGGGGACCTGTCGACGGCCATGGCCCACCACGGGATCACCCCGCCCGCCGCAGCGCCGCCGACGGTGGACACCGGCGCGGAGCAGGACGTCAGGAGGCTGACGGAGCAGGGGTGGGACCCGTCCGTGGCGCTGCGCCTCGCGGCGGGGCCCGGGCCGGCGGACCC
>NZ_JBEXKC010000108.1:0-19410 GCF_040609475.1 Streptomyces sp. NPDC004667
CGGCCCTGCTGGGCGGCGGCCTCCAGCGCCGCCCGGGCCCGCGGGCCCAGCCGCAGCGCGTCCGCCATCAGCCGCACCGTGTCGGGGCGGGGCCGTCTCGCCTTGCCCTGCTCCAGATCGCGGATGGCCCGCACGCTGATCGTCGAAAGGTCCGCCAGCTCCCGCTGGGTGAGCCCGATACGCAGCCGGTGGGCCCGTATCAAGGCTCCCACCCGGGAGGTCGAGTCCGTGTTCACATGGGCGTTCATAGAGGCGCTCCCGGTGACGGTGTGGGGGAACGACGGGGCCTGGGGTGACGGCCCGGTTCCTGGTCCCCATCGTCGGCAGCGCGCTATCCCGGGGGCATCACCGGCTGATCCGTCCCGGCTCCGGACGCCGCTATCACGGCGAGCGGGAATATAGGGCCGCCATGGCGGCCCGTGATAGCGCGGGGATAGGGGCGGGGCCGGTGCCGGGATTCCGGCCGTTCCTAAGTTGGGGTCCAGAAAGCAGGAAGCGCCCCGGAAACCCGGAGCGCACCGACGAAAGGACCCGAGATGAACCTCTCCCACGCCCTGCGCGCCGCCCTCGTCACCGCCGCCATCGCCGGAGCCGCCGCCCTCGGCACCCAGGTCGCCCAGGCCGACGGCCCGGCCACCACCGGTACCACCGCCGGTGTCCCCGCCCCGCAGGCCACCCCCGCGCCGAGCGGCTCCAGCAACACCAACCCGTGGGACTGACCCGGACCCCGCGGGGCCGGGGCCAGGGCCGGGGATCCACCCTGTCAGCCCTGTCAGCCCCGGTGGCCCTGTTAGCCCCGCCGGCCCCCTCAGCCCCGCCGGCCCCCTCAGCCCCGCCGGCCCCCTCGGCCCCCTCGGCCCCCTCGGCCCCTCACGGAGCGGCCAGCAGCCTTTCGGCCTCGGCCAGCTCCCGCTCCATCCCCCGGTCGCGGAACGCCCGTACCGCGCTCTCCAGCAACTCCCTGGACCGCGAACGCTCTCCGGCGCCGCCGTTCGCGGTCAGCAGCCGCGCCAGGTCCAGGCGCACCAGCGCCGCTCCACCGTGGTCCATGATCTGCTCCCGTACCGACAGGGCCTGCGCGTAGAACCCGCGGGCCGCCTCGCACCGCCCCATCTCGGCGTGCGCGTGCCCCAGGTCCCGCAGCAGGTGCCCCTCGCCGATCACGTCACCGCTCTCCCGGCACAGTTCCAGGACCTCCGTGTACGTGGTCACCGCCCGCTCGTGCTCCCCCTGACCCTGGAGCAGCTGCCCCGCCCGGCGCAGCGTCCGGGCCTGCCCACCCGTGTACCCCACCGACCGGTAGATCCCGAGCGCCTCGTCCAGCCGGGTCTGGGCCGCCGAACTCTGCCCCCGCCGCATCCAGATGTGCGCGCTCTGCGTCAGCACGATGGCCCGCCCCACCACGTCCCCGGCCTGGTCGAAATCCCGCAGCGCCCGGTCGTACAGCGAGAGGGCGTTGTCCTCGTTGCCCCGCATCCGCTCCAGCAGCGCCAGGTCCCGGTGGCACAGCGCCTGCCCCTGCCGGTCCTCCAGCTCCTGGAACAGCCCGAGCGCCGTCGTCAGCGCGGACCGGGACTCCTCGCTCTGGCTGCGCCCGAGGTGGAGCACCCCGAGCGAGCTCAACAGCGCCGCCGTTCCACGGGTGTTGCCCGCCGCGCGCACCGAGTCCAGCGCGAGCAGGTGCGTACGCTCCCAGTCGTCGAGGTAGCCGCGCCCCTCGAACAGGGTGGCCAGGGTCGTCGCCAGGTCCCAGCACAGCTCGTCCATCTGCTCCCGGGCCGCGTGCTCCACCGCCTGCACCAGGTTCGCGTGCTCGCTGTCCAGCCAGCCCAGCGGATCCACCAGCAGCTCGTCCACGCATTCCGCCGGGGGTTCCCAGCGCGGCGCGGAGCCGTGCAGCACCGTGAAGTCCCCTCCGTAGATGCGCCGGTGGGCCTGCTCCGCCAGGGACATCCAGCCGCCCAGCATCCGTGCCGTCGCCGCGTGCTGGTCGGCCGCCTCGTGGTGCGCCGCCAGCTGCTCCCGCGCGAACACCCGGATGATCTCGTGGAAGCGGTAGCGGAACCCGCCCGTGGACTCCATCCCGACCACGTCCAGCATCTGTACGTCGACCAGCGGCTCCAGCAGGTCCGAGGCGAAGGGCCGAGGATCGTCCAGCAGCGCGCCCGCCAGCCAGCCCGGCAGCGTCTGCCCCTGGGCCAGGCTCAGCAGGCGCAGCAGCCGGCGGTCCTCGGCGGCCAGACCGTCGTGCGTGAGGGAGAGGCTGGCCCGCATCGTCATCTCGCCGTGCGTCAGCTCGTCGAGGCGGTGCCGTTCGTTCGCGAGCCGGTGCACCATCGACGCCAGCGTCCAGTGCGGACGGGCGGCCAGCCGGGCAGCGACGATCCGCAGCGCGAGCGGCAGCCCGCCCACGGTCCGGATCAGCGCCTCGACCGCCACCGGCTCGCGTGCGACGCGTTCCGGGCCGATCACCCGGACCAGCAGTTCCACGGCGTGGTCGGTCCCCATCACGTCCAGCTCGACGCGGTGCGCGCCGGGCAGGCCGGTGAGCCGGACCCGGCTGGTGACCAGCACCGCGCACGTGTTGCTGCCGGGCAGCAGCGGCCGGATCTGGCTCTCCGACGCGGCGTCGTCCAGCACCACCAGCACGCGGCGGGAGGCGAGGAGCGTGCGGTACATCTCGGCCCGCTCGTCCTGGGACTCGGGGAGCACCGGGCCCGGAATGCCGAGTGCGCGCAGGAACCGGCCCAGCACCTCGCCGGAGGTGGCGGGGGTGCCGGTGCCACGCAGGTCGCAGTACAACTGGCCGTCAGGGAAGGCGGTTTCGCTGAGCCGGTGCGCGATGTGGGTGGCCAGCGTGGACTTTCCGGTGCCGGGCTTGCCGACGATCACGGCCACGCCGACGGCGCGCCGGCCGCCGCCGCTCTCGCCGTCGCCGAGGAGGGCCTGCTCTACGCGGCGGATCCGCTCCTCGTCGCCCACGAAGTCCGAGGTATCGGCCGGGAGTTGGCGTGGCGTCTCCTCGCGGTACGGGGCCACGGCCGTGGACGTGACGGGGTGCCCCGCGGGGCCGGTGCCCTCCGGGCCGGCGACGGGAGTCCCGGCGCCGGCGCCGTACCCACCGGCGGGCCCGGCGCTCCACGAAGGGGTCCCGTCGACGGCCGGGTACCCGCTCGCGGGGGCCGCGGCCCACGCGGGGGAGGCCCCCGGTCCCGGGGACCGCTCCGGCGCGCCGGGGCTCCCCAGCGGGAACCCGTCGAACGGGCCGCCCGGAGCCCCGCCGGCGGTGCCGCCGCCGAACGGTGTGGCCAGGAGGGAGCCGTGACCCGGCGGGGTGATGCCGGCGGGGCCCTGCGCAGAGGGCGCCCGCCGATCGTGTGGGGCCTGAGCGCCGGTGGAGCCGAGCGGGGCGCCGTGGTCCTGCGGGGCCCGTGGGGCGGGGATGCCGAGCGGGGGGCCTGAGGCTCCCTGGCCGTACGGGGCCTGCGGGCCGGCGGCGTACCGGTCCCCGGACCCGAGCCGGCCGCCCGGGGCTCCCTGGCCGTACAGGGCCTGCGGGGTCGCCGTGCCCAGCGGGTCTCCCGGGGCGCCGGGGCCGTACGGGGCCCGGGGGTGCAGGGAGCCGCGAGGGTCGGCCGGGCTGTCCGGGCCGTGCGAGGCGGGCAGGCCCGATGAGGCGAACGGGGCCCCCGGGGCACCATGCGCGTCCCGAGGCGTGCCCGGTCTCGCACCGCCGATGCCGGTGCCCGCGGCTTCGGCGCCGTGCGCTCTGCCGGGCCCTGTGGCGCCGCCGCCGTACGCTCCGCCGGGCCCTGTGGCTTCGCCGCCGTACGCCCCGCCGGGCTCCGTGGCTTCGCCGCTGTACGCTCTGCCGGGTCCCGTGGCTTCGGCGCCGTGCGCTCTGCCGGGCCCTGTGGCTTCGCCGCCGTACGCCCCACCGGGCTCCGTGGCTTCGCCGCCGTGCGCTCTGCCGGGCCCTGTGGCTTCGCCGCCGTGCGCCCCGCCGGGTCCCGTGGCTCCGCCGCCGTACGCTCCGCCGGGTCCCGTGGCTTCGCCGCCGTGCGCTCCGCCGGGCTCCGTGGCTCCGCCGCTGTACGTTCTGCCGGGTCCCGTGGCTCCGCCGCCGTATGCTCCGCCGGTCCCTGTGGTTCCGGCGTCGTGCGCCCCGCCAGGCCCCGCGGCTCCGCCGTCGTGCGTTCTGCCGGGTCCCGTGGCTCCGCCGCCGTATGCTCCGCCGGTCCCTGTGGCTCCGCCGCCGTACGCCCCGCCGGGTCCCGCGGCAGCGGCGCCGTACGCCCCGCCGGGCCCCGCGGCAGCGGCCCCGAACACGCCGCCCGGTCTCGCCGGGCGGATCGGTGGGACGTCCCCCGAGAGGATCGCCCGTTCCAGCCCGCGCAGCTCACCCCCCGGCTCCAGGCCGAGCTCCTCCACCAGCAGCTCGCGGCCCACCCGGTAGCTCTCCAGCGCCTCCGCCTGCCGCCCGGAGCGGTACAGCGCCAGCATCAGCTGCCCGCGCAGCCGTTCCCGCAGCGGGTGGACCCGTACCAGCAGCTGGATCTCGCCGACCAGCTGGTGGTGGCGGCCGAGGTCGAGTTCCAGCTCGATCCGCGTCTCGGCGGCCGTCAGCCGTTCCTCGTCCAGCTGCAGCGCCTTGCTGCGCAGCGTCTCGCTCGACACCCCGCTCAGGCAGTCGCCCTGCCACAACTCACCGGCGGCACGCAGCATTTCCACCGCCTCCGGCGCATCCCCGCGCTTCGCCAGCGCGCGGGCGTCCGCGAGCCGGCGGGCGAAGACGGCGGCGTCGACTAGTTCGCCCTCCGTCTTGAGGACGTACCCCGGCGGCCGCGTGGTGATCGCGGCGGCGATCCCGGCCGTCGTGAAGAGCTTGCGCAGCCGCGACACGCAGATCTGCACCTGGGTGCGTGCGGTGTCCGGCGGCTCGTCGTCCCAGATGAGATCGACCAGGTAGTCCGTGCTGACGACCCGGTTCGCCTCCAGGAGCAGGGCGGCGAGAATGACCTCCTGCCGCCCCGGGGGAATCCGCACCGGCCCGCTCAGGCCGGTCACCTGTAAGGGTCCGAGGATGCGGAACACCACCGTGTCCGGGGTGTGCGGAACCCCGCCGGGCGAAACGGTCATGAGTCTCCCAGCTGGAGGCACACCAGAGATCGGGTGGAGCGCGGGGTCAGTCTTCCCGAACACCTCTCCGGTTGTCCATGGTGTGGAGATTGCGTGGTGGTGAACGCGATAGGCCCGGGATAGCCGCGAGTTGCGGCTCCGCAGGACCGTGGGGACGTCGGCACCCGAAGGGGGTGCGGCCGTACGAAGGGACCATCCATGAACAGTCGGTACGCCGGGCGGCTGACGCCCAGCCGGGTCGTCACCGACTCCGGGGTGGACCACGTGCGCCTGGCCTACCACTACCTCGACACCGGAGACCTCGACGGGTACGGCTCGCTCCTGCACGCCGGCACCCCCCTGGGCGCCGACCTGGAGCGTTCCGGGAGCGCGGGCGCCCGGCGCCACCACATCACCCGGATCGTCGCCGAGGGCGACTGTGTGATCGCGATGGGCCGACTGGCCCCGCAGCAGTGCGAGTTCGTGGACGTGTTCACCCTGTCCGCCGAGGGCATGCTGCGCGGCTGCCGCCGCTACTACCCGGCCCAGGCCTCGCCCGCCGTCGAGGCCGTCCACTGAGGCGGCCGTGCCGAACTCCGCGTTCCCCGGGCCCTCTTGCCCGCCCGGCGCTATCGTGCGGGCGGGGGAGAGCGGACGAGGGGGCGGGCGTGGCGATGCGATTTCTGTTCGTGCACGGGACGGGGGTGCGGCGGGAGCGGCACGACGCGCTCTTCGCGCTGGTCCGGGAGGGGCTGACGGCCCGCTTCCCCGGCACGGCCGTCGAATCCTGTTTCTGGGGCGAACGCTTCGGGGCGTCCCTGGGCGCGGGCGGCCGCTCCGTGCCGGGACTGCGCACGGGGCGCGACGGGGCCGAGGACGCCGAGGACGCCTACGCCGCCGAGGTGGCCGAGTGGGGCCTGCTGCTGGCCGACCCGCTGTGCGAGCTGCGCGTCCTGGCGGAGGCGGGCTGGGACACCGCCCGCGCGGCGGACGCGACCGGCGGCCCGGAGGACGACGACGACCCCTTCGCGATGCCCGGCGTCCGGGCCGCCGGCGTTCGCGTCCTGGAGCAGCTGGAGCGCCTACTGCGTTTGGAGCGCCAGGACCGCCCGGAGCGCCTGGACCGCCTGGACCGCCTGGACCTGTCGGACCCCACGGACGCGCCGGGTCGGCGCGCGGGGAGTCCCGAGCATCCGGGTGCGGGAGCCCCCGTCGGCCCGGACGGTCCGGCGGCTCCCGGGGCGGCCGGCGCCGACGAGCTGGCGTCCCTCCTGCGCGGCACCGGCCTCGCCCCCGGGTTCCGCGCGGCGCTGGAGACGGTCGCCCGGTCCGAGGAGGCGGCCCGCGCCGGGGAACGGGCCACGGCCGAGCCGGAGGCCCGGGAACTGGCCGCCGCCCTCGCGCGGGCCGTCACCGCCGCGGCCCTCGCCTCGGCCGCGGCCGGAGCCGACGCCGACTGCACCGCCGCCGAGCGGGACCGTCTCGTCGAACTGCTCACCGCCCGCCTCGGGGGCGACGCCCGCGTGCCCGGCGCCCGCGCCGCCGCCGTCCTCGGGCGCCTCGCGATGCGGGTCACCACGCAGCCGCTCCTCAACGCCCGGCGCGGAGCCCTCACCGTCGGCGCCACCCCCGCCCTCGGCGACATCCTGCGCTACCAGGCCCGGGGCGCGGGCCTGCGCTCCTTCCTGCACGAGCGGATCATTGCCGTGCCGGGCCCGACCGTGCTGATCGGGCACAGCCTCGGCGGGATCGCCCTGGTGGACCTGCTCGCCCTGGAGGCGGCCACGGGCGGGCCCGTACCAGGCGCCGAACTGCTGGTCACCGTCGGCTCGCAGGCCCCGTACCTGCACGAACTCGGCGCGCTCACGGCCCTCCCGCCCGGCAGCGCGCTCCCGTACGGCTTCCCGCGCTGGCTCAACGTCTACGACCGCCAGGACGTGCTCTCCTACCTCGCCGCGCCCGTCTTCCCCGGCGATCCGCGGGTCACCGACCACGAGGTCAGCAGCCGCCAGCCCTTCCCGGCCAGCCACAGCGCCTACTGGAAACAGCGGTCCCTCTACGAGCGCATCGAACAGGCGGTGAACGAGGCGGGGATCGGGTGACGCACCCCGACCCCCGGGACCCGGGCCCCGTCCACGACGGCCTCCTGCCGTCCACCCTCGGCCCCCGCCGCACCTTCGCGCTCGTCGCCGGGGTGGAGACGTACGAGGTCAGCCACCGCTGGAACCTCCGCGGCCCCGCCCGCGACGCCCTGCGCTTCGCCCGCTGGCTGACCGGGCCCGGCGAGGTGCCCGCCGCCAACGTCCGGCTGCTGCTGTCCCCGCTCGACGACCCCGACCGGCTCGACTGGTCCGGCCCGCCCGGCCTGGCCGAGCTCAGGGACACGTACCGGCCCGCGACCGAGGAGAACGCGAAGACCGTGCTGCTCGACGAACTCCCGCAGTGCGACGGCGACCTGCTGTGGATCTTCTGGGCCGGGCACGGCTACCTCGACGGCCACCGGCAGCTGATGCTGCCCTGCGCCGACGCCCGCCCCGGTCGCATCCGCCACCTCAACCTCGACTCCGCGCTGCGCTGGTGGCAGACCGACCTCGTCAAACACCGCCGGTTCCCGCTCCAGGCCGCACTGGTGGACGCCTGCCGGGTCGACGCGCCCCGCGACACCCGCTGGAACTTCGGCAGCGCCGACTACGGCGGCGGCGCCACCGTCCCGGGGCGCCGCCAGTTCCGCCTCTACGCCTCCCGGGAGGGCGAGGCCGCGCAGAACGACGCCGAGCGCGGGGCGGGCCGTTTCACCGAGGCGCTGCTCGCCGAACTCGGCGACCGGTCCGTGCGCGACGGCGTCACCGGCCTCCCGCACGCCGCCCGCGCCGTCCACCGCGGCTTCGGGGAACTGCGCGGCCGCGGCGAGGGCTGGCAGCTGCCGCAGTTCATCGTCGACCGGGACTGGGACGCGAGCTCGTTCCTCGACGACGACCCGCCCGGGCCCGTCCTGCCCCGCACCACGCGCCTCGACCAGACCGGCTGGGACGGGCTCGGCGAACTCTTCGAGGGCCGGGAGCTGCCGCGCTGCGCCTACGAGGCCTACGCGTGGGCCTTCCGCGCCGCGGGCTGCACCACCCCGGTGCACGGCGGGCTCCCCGCCGACACCCTCCTCGACGTGGTCTGGGACCTCGACCAGCGCCAGGGCGGTCCGGCGGGCCTGCCCCTCGCGGTGCCCTTCGTGCACTACCTCGCCGACCGGGCCCGCCGCGAAGGCGGAGACGGCCGCCCCGGCGCGGGTGCGGGCGACCCGGTCTGGGCGGCCCGGCTCGCCGCCTGGGTACGGGCCGCCCGGGAGCGCCTCGCCCTGCCCGCCCTGCGCCCGCCGCCCGCCCCCGCCACCCGGGGGACGGCCCTGCACGTCAGGCTGGAGCCCCCGGACGACGGAGCGGACGGCCTGCGGGCCCGCATGTGGCTGCGCGGCGAACAGGACCGGCTCGTCTGGGAGTCGGAGGCCGCACCGGTCGGGCTCGACACCGTACGCGCCGCCCTCGTACGCCAACTGGCCCTGCTCGGAGCCGACTCGGGGACGGATGGCGGCGCCCGGGGCGGGCAGCCGTACCGGCGCGTCGAACGGATCGAGTTCCAGGTGCCGTTCGAGCTGCTGGAGACGGAGTTCGACCGGTGGCCCGTCCCGCGCGGACCCGCCGCCCGCACCCGCCCCCTCGGCACCCTCTACGAGGTGTCCGTGCGCTGCCCCCAGGAGCGCGAGGACACCACCCGGACCGAATGGCGCAGCACGTGGCGCTGGCTGTGCGCCCAGGACGGCCGGCACCCCGACACGGTACGGGTGGTGGAGGACGCCGAGGTCACCGACGCCCTCGGCCTGCGGCTGGGCGCCCACCCGGCGCCCGCCTGCGTCCTCGGGCACACCTCGGCGGGGCGTACGCCGGCCCTGCTGGAGGCCCTGCTCGAAGGCGGCGTCCCCGTCGCGGTCTGGCGGCGCGGCGGGGGAGCACCCGCCGCGCCGTCACCCGCCCCGCCGGGACCGCCAACCGTGCCGCCGTCACCCGCCCCGTCTGGACCGCCCACCGTGCCGGGACTGCCCGCCCTGCTCGCCCCGGAGGCCGGGCCGGGCGCCCCCGCCGTGTTCGCCCTGCCCGCCCGGGTACGGGAGGCGCGCCGGGCGGCCACCGGCCAACAGGCGGAGGGGGCAGACCGGTTGGTGCTGTTGTGGGACGATCCGGAGGACGTCATCGACCTCCGCCCCCTGTCCTGACGAGACCCGACCCCGACCCCGACCCGACCCCGAACCGCTCGACACCGACGATGGAGGCACAGGCAGTGGCGAAGGACTGGTGGCTGTACCAGGGCGCGGGCGACGCCGAGGACCGCCGCGCCCGGCTGGAGACCGGAAAGCCGCCGCCCTGGCGGGACTTCCCCGGCGTCCCCGACGAGGACTACCGGCCGCCGGGGTGCGCGGGCGGGGCCTGGGAGCGCACCCGGCGCCGAGGCGAGGGCTACGTCCCCGACGAGCCCGAGAAGGACGTGGTCAACACCGCCCTCCACCTGCGCCGGCCCCTGCTCATCACCGGCAAGCCCGGCGTCGGCAAGTCCACCCTCGCCTACAGCATCGCCGCCGACCTCGCCCTGGGCCCCGTACTGCACTGGCCGATCACCAGCCGCACCGTGCTGCGCGACGGCCTCTACCTCTACGACGCCATCGGCCGCCTCCAGGAGGCCGGACTGGACCAGGTGCGCGTCCCCGGCGCGCCGACCGCACCCCGGCCCCCCGCCACCCCCTCCATCGCCCGCTACCTGCGCCTCGGCCCCCTGGGCACCGCCCTCCTGCCGCAGCGCACACCCCGCGTGCTGCTCGTCGACGAGATCGACAAGAGCGACATCGACCTGCCCGGCGACCTCCTCACCGTCTTCGAGGACGGCGGGTTCGTCATCCCCGAACTGGCCCGGCTCGCCAAGGAGGAACCCACCGTCGCCATCGGCACGGACGACGACCCGGACGCCACCGTGGCCGTCACCCAGGGCCGCGTCCAGTGCGGCTACTTCCCCGTCGTGGTCCTCACCAGCAACGGGGAACGGGACTTCCCGCCCGCGTTCCTGCGCCGCTGCGTACGCCTGCACCTCGACGCGCCCGGACCGCGCAAGCTCGCCCGCATCGTGCGAGGCCGGCTCGGCATCGACCTCGACTCCGAGGAGTCGGCCCCGTACCAGGACCTCGTCCGCAGCTTCCTGGAGCGCGCCGAGGACGGCGACCTCGCCACCGACCAGCTCCTCAACGCCATCCAGCTGCGCCTGGCCGGAGCCTGGTCGGCACCCGGCGACCAGGACCGCTTCCTGGCCACCGTGATGCAGCACCTGACCGGGCCCACCGCGTGATCGAGA
This sequence comes from Streptomyces sp. NPDC004667, assembly GCF_040609475.1. Classification (NCBI taxonomy): domain Bacteria; kingdom Bacillati; phylum Actinomycetota; class Actinomycetes; order Kitasatosporales; family Streptomycetaceae; genus Streptomyces; species Streptomyces sp. NPDC004667. The sequence continues at coordinate 10,504 of NZ_JBEXKC010000108.1, forward strand.
GGCTCCTCGCCGCCTTCGGCGAAGGCGCCGGGGACGGCGCGGCGCCGCGCACCACCGTCGGGGCGGAGGAGATCGCCGACATCCTGTGGCTGGCGGCCCGGGTCGACGCCGCCGCCCCACCGCCCCGCCCGCAGGACGGCCCGGCCGCCGGGGCCGGTCCGGTACCCGACCCGCCGCCGCCCCCGGGGGCCCCGGCCCCCGCACCCGGCCCCACGGGAGCGGCGGACGCCGGGGCCGTCCGGCTCTACCCCGCGACCGCTCCCGCGGCCCCGGCCGACACCGCACCCCCGGCGCACGGGCCGGTGCCCGGGACGGGCGGACGGCGCGGCGTACCCCTGCGGCTGCCGCGCACCGCCTCCCTCGACGACCCGCTCGCGCTGATGCGTTCCCTGCGGCCCGTCGGACGGCGCTCCATCGGCGGCCCCGGCGAGGAACTCGACGAACAGCTCACCGTCGAACGCAGCATCGAGTCCATGGTCCCCACCCCCGTACTGCGCCCCGCCGAGAGCCGCTGGCTGGACCTGGCCCTCGTCGTCGACACCCACCACTCGATGCTGCTGTGGTCCGACCTGGTGGCGGAACTGCGCGCGGTCCTCACCCGCAGCGGGGTGTTCCGAGACGTCCGCACCTGGCAGCTCGGCGGCACCGGAGCGGGCGGCACCCCCGTGCTCGGCCGGAGCCGGGGCGGACCGCCCCGCAACCCCCTCGAACTCGTCGACCCGGCCGGCCGACGGCTCATCCTCGTCGTCTCCGACACCGTCGCGGACGGCTGGCGCCAGGCCCCGCTGCGCGCGGTCCTGCGGCACTGGAGCACCCACAACGCCGTGGCCGTGCTCAACGTGCTGCCCGAACGGCTGTGGAACCGCGGCGCCGTACGGCCCGTCCCCTTCGCCGTCCGCTGCGACCGCCCCGCCGCCGCCACCCGCTCCTGGCAGCGGATCCCGGCCGCCCGCAGGGCCCGCGGCGGCGGACCCGTCGTCCCCGTCGTCGGGATCGCCTCCGGGAGCCTGGCCCGGCTCGTGCGGGTGGTGTCCGGGGACGGGCGCTGGCGCCGCCTGGCCTGCCTGCGCCTGGACTCCGAACCGCCGCCCGCCGCCGCCCCGGCCGCCGGCCTCACTCCCCTGGAGGCCGTGGAACGCTTCCGGGCCGCCGCGTCCCCGACCGCCCAGCAACTCGCCGCGCACCTCGCCGCCGTACCGCTCACCCTCCCGGTGATGACCCTCGTCCGGCGCTCCCTGCCGGTCGGCTCCGAGCACGGGCACCTGGCGGAGGTGGCCCTGGGCGGTCTCTTCGCGCCCTGGGACGCCGAGCACCCGGCGGACGAGACCGAGTTCGAGTTCCTGCCGGGCGTACGGGACGTCCTCCTCGGCTCCCAGCTGCGCGGGGACGTGGCCGCCGTACGCGAACTCGTGCGCCTGCGGGTCTGGGAGTACCTCTCCCGCCACCGCGGCACCGGCCCCGACTTCTCCGCGACCCGCGTCACCGACGGCACCGAGGGCCGCCGCCGCGTCCCCGACGCGGCCCTGCCCTTCGCGGAACGCCCCCGCACGGAACCGGGCCTGGCCCACCGGGTGGTCCGCGTCCGCTTCGAACCGTCCCCGGAACCCCGCGAGGTCGGCACCCTCCTCGGCCCCCGGACGGTACTCACCGCCGGGGAGGTGCCCAGGCCGGGGGAGGCCTTGGCCTGGGTCCGGGCAGGTGGCCGGGAGGTCGCCTGCCGGCCGGTGTGGTGGGACGACGCGCGCCCGCGGGTCCTGCTGCTGGAGAGCGAGGAGGACCTCGCGGACCCGGAGACCTTGCCCCGGCAGGACTGGACGGGAGGCCCGGGCGCGGCCCTCGTCGAGGGAGTCACCGACCAGGGCGTGCCCGTGGCGCTGAGGGGAGAGGTGGCCGCCGACGGCGGAGCCCGCAACGGCGAGCTCGTCCGGCTCTCGGCCGAGCCGGAGGAGTGGACGCACTTGCGGGGTGGGCCCGTCTCGTCCAACGGGGCGCTGGTGGGGGTCGTGCACACCGTCCTGCCCGACCGCGTGGTGTTCCTGGCCGGTACCACCTTGCTGGAAGAGGAGGGGTTCCGGGCGGCGCTGGGCGGTACCCGGCCGCCGGTCGATCCGGACGATTCGGGGCTCCGCGTCACCCTGACGGTGCGGGTGGGTGAGGGGATCCGTCCGTCAGGCGCCTCTCCACGTCGGCAGCTGGCCGATTTCCTCTCGGGGCTGATGGCCGAGACCGGGGTGAACGGGCGGCTCTCCGGCGGCGTGAAGCACGAGGAGACCCTGAGCGTCATCGTCGACGCGCCCGGAGCCCTGGTCCAGGCCGGGCGGCTGCTGGGCGGGCTGCTCTATTTCTGGGCCCTGGGGCGTGTGCCGTGGACCGGGGGGGACGCCCCGCGCCTCGCCCTGGCCCTGGACATCGGGGGCGCCGACGGGCCGGTCGACGACGCCGAGGAGCTGCTCGGGCACGACCGGGTCCGCGCGTACCTGCGGGGGGTGTCATCCCAGGGGTTCCTCCTCACCCTCTCCCCGCACCTGCACGAGCATCTCGCCGAGCAACTCGGCCTGAGGGCACTGCGCGACCTGGAACCGCTCACCCGCGGCGCAGTGGGATGGCTGTACCACGGAGACCCCTCGCAACTCGCCGATCTGATGGAGCAGGCCGAGACCGCCCGGCGCGAGACGGACAGCTGGCCCCGCTGTGGTCTGGGCGCCTCGCCGGAGAGGCCGTCCGGATGCGCGGGCATCCTCGTCCCGGGCCACTCCCACTGCCTGGCCCACCTCGCGCCCGCCGCCCTGAACGCCTACCTGCGCACGCTGGGCCCCGGCTCGTCGGTCGACTTCCGCGGCACCCTGTTCGCGGGCGGTCTCCTCGACCGGCTGCTGGAAGTGGTGCGTGACCGCGACACGGGACGGGTGCGGCTGGGCTCGGCCGCGTTCACCGGCGCGCTCTTCGAGGACGTCTGGGAGGCGGAGCGAGCCGAATTCGAGGGGTACGCGGACTTCGTCCGTGCGGTGTTCGCGGGCGGAGCCCGCTTCGAGGGGACCGGCTTCCACGGGGAAACCACCTTCCGTCGCGCGGTGTTCGAGGGGCGGGCCGGCTTCGCCGGGAGCCGCTTCTCGGACACGGCCGACTTCGGGGCCACGGTCTTCGTCCGGGAGGCGGATTTCACCGCCGTCGTCTGGGAACAAGAGGTCGCCTTCCGGAACGCGGTCGCGGAAGGGCCCGCAGGGCTGGGCGGTATGTCCGCGCACGAGGGAGCGGACTTCACCGGGATGCTGTTCAAGGGCCGCGCGGAGCTGGGGGCCTCGGTCTTCGCGCAGCGGGTGCACTTCGTGCACGCGGTGTGGGAGGGCGAGCTGTCGGCCGTCGGCACACAGTTCCACGGGCTCGTCTTCGAACACGCGGTAGTGCGGGGTCGCGCCGTTTTCGCCAACGCCGCGTTCGACGGGCCGACCACCTTCACGCACGGAGTGTTCGAGCACGAAGCAACCTTCTCCTCATGTGACTTCGGCGATCCGGCGATCTTCGCGCATGCCGTCTTCGAGGGCCCGGTCACCTTCAAGGACGTCGGCTTCCACGGGGGCGTCTCGTTCGACCACGTCACCTTCTCCGGAGAATTCCGCTGGAGCCTGACACAGGTCGAGGGTGGGGGCGCCGACTTCGGCGGCACGGTCTTCCACGGACGGGCGGCCTTCGAGGAGTCCTTCTTCCTGTCGGGCACCGCACTCGACGGAGCCACCTTCGAGGGCCCGTTGACCTTCGAGGCCACCCGCTTCGACGAGGTGCTCGACCTCAGGGTCGCCACCTTCAACGGGTCGGTCTCCTTCGCCGATGTCACCTTGGCCCAGCCCACGGAACTGCCGCCCCACTGGTCCGCGACCCATGCGGAAGGGGGGTGGCGCATGGCCGTCGAGGGCCCCGCCCACCGGGCCGCGGCCCCCGAAGCCGACGATTCCGGCGGGAACTGAGGCATGCTGGCCGGACAACCGACCGGCCACGCAACGGAGTTCCCCTTGCCGCACCCCGCCCCCGGCCCCCGCCACCTCCCCTTCGAGCGCCTGCACAACTTCCGCGACCTCGGCGGCTACCGCACCGCCGACGGCCGCACCCTCGCCTGGGGCGTCCTCTACCGGGCCGACTCCCTCGGCAAGCTCGACGGCGCCGACTGGGACCGCTTCCTCGGCCTCGGCATCCGTACCGTCATCGACCTGCGCTACCCGTGGGAGATCGAGGCCAAGGGCCGGATACCGCAGCCCGAGCGGTTCACGTACGCCAACCTCAGCATCGAGCACCGGCCCTACGACCAGGCCGAGATCGACCCCGCCCTCGACCCCTGGCGCTACCTCGCCGACCGCTTCGCGGAGGTGGCCGAGGACGGGGTCGAGGAGATCCGGCGGACCATCGAGCTGATCGCCACCGGCCCCGGGCCCGCCGTCTTCCACTGCACCTCCGGCAAGGACCGCACCGGCCTGATCGCCGCGCTCGTCCTGACCCTCCTGGACGTCCCCGAGGAGGAGGTCCTGGCCGACTTCGCCCTCACCGAGCTGGCCACCGAACGCCTCACCGCGGACTGGCACGCCGCCAACCCGGGCCGCACCATGCGCTGGCCCGCGTACGGGCGCGCACCGGAGACGGTGATGTCCCTGGTCCTCGCCGACCTCACCGGCCGCTACGGCTCCCCGCTCGCCTACCTCACCGGCCCCGTCGGCATCACCCCGGACACCGTTTCCCGCCTGCGGGAACGCCTCCTGACGTAACGTCGGTCCACCCGGGTGCGGACGGGCGGCGGCGGGCACGCGGGCGGAAAACCGCGTGCCCCGCCCCCGGCGCCGCCCCTAGACTCGCCCCACGCGCCGCCGACAGGGCGCCGCGTCAGCCTTGCCGAGTGAAGAGAAGGGGAACCGGGCCATGCGCACGCACCGCACCGCCGTCTGCGTTCCCCCGTCCCGGTACGACGTGATCCTGGTGTCCCGCAGCGCGCGGTAACGGCTGCGCGGCCGTCACCGTACGCCCCTGACGCGTCTTCGGTCCCCGTTCCTCCCGCCCCGCCCCGCTCCGTCCCGCCCCGCCCCGCGCCCTTCCGGGCCGCCGGGCCGCGGCCCGGACCGGCGCGCGGACCCGCGGGCCGGTGGACCCCCGCGCCGGGCAATCGCGCCGCCCCCGCACGATCTCTTCACGCATCCGAAAGGCCACGGGCCATGCGCACCGTCCGTCCCCACACCCACACCCCCAGCGTCCTCGACACCGTCCGCAACCTGGGGATCCTCGCCCACGTCGACGCGGGCAAGACCACCCTCACCGAGCGGATCCTGTTCGCGACCGGCGCCATCCACAAGCGGGGCGAGGTCCACGAGGGCACGACCGTCACCGACTTCGACGCCCAGGAACGCGACCGGGGCATCACCATCTTCGCCGCGGCCGTCAGCTGCGCCTGGGGCGGACACCGCGTCAACCTGATCGACACCCCCGGGCACGTCGACTTCGCCGACGAGGTCGAGCGTTCCCTGCGGGTGCTGGACGGGGCCGTCGCGGTGTTCGACGCCGTCGCGGGCGTCGAACCGCAGAGCGAGTCCGTGTGGCGGCAGGCCGACCGGCACGGCGTCCCGCGGATCGCGTTCGTCAACAAGCTGGACCGGGCGGGCGCCGACCTCGACACGGCCGTCGCCTCGATCCGCGACCGGCTGGGGGCCGTGCCCCTGGTCGTCCAGCTGCCCGTCGGGCGTGAGGACGCCTTCACCGGCGTCGTCGACCTGCTGCGCATGCGGGCGCTGCTCTGGCGCCCGGGCGACACCGCGTACACCGTCGAGCCGGTCCCCGAACCGCTGCGCGAGGAGGCCGTGCGGCGCCGCCGGATCCTGGAGGAGGCGGTCGCGGAACTCCACCCCGTGGCCCTGGAGGAGTTCTGCGCGGCCTCGGCGCTGACCGAGGGGACCCTGGCGCGGGCCCTGCGCGAGCTGACCCTCGCGCGGGAGGCCGTGGTGGTGCTCTGCGGTTCGGCGTACCGCAACCGCGGGATCGAGCCGCTGCTGGACGCGGTACGGGACTACCTGCCCGCGCCGTCCGACATGCCACCGGTGCGCGGCACGGCACCGGACGGCACCGAGCTGGAGAGGGCCTGCGACCCGGCGGCGCCGTTCGCCGCGCTCGCCTTCAAGGTGACGGCGACCGCGACCGGACGCCTCACCTACCTGCGGGTCTACGCGGGCACCCTCCGCAAGGGCGACCCGGTGCGCGATCCGGCGTCGGGCCGCACCGAACGCGTCGGCCGGATCCTGCGGGTGCAGGCCGACCGGCACGAGGAACGGGAGGAGGCGACCGCCGGTGACATCGTCGCCGTGATCGGGCTCAAGACCGCCGGCGCGGGCACGACCCTGTGCGCGCCCGGGGCGCCGCTGCTGCTGGAACCGCCCTCGGTGGCGGAACCGGTGGTGTCGGTGGCGGTCGAGGCGCGCCGCGGCACCGACACCGGCCGGCTCGCGTCCGCGCTGGCGCGGCTCGTCGAGGAGGATCCCTCGCTGGTCGTGCGCACGGACGCGGAATCCGGTCAGACGGTGCTGTCGGGGATGGGCGAACTCCATCTGGAGGTCGCGGTGGAGAAGATCCGCCGGGACCGGGGGGTGGAGGTGGAGGTCGGCCGTCCGCAGGTCTCGTACCGGGAGACGGTGGTGGGCGGGGTGACCGGTTTCGTCCACCGGCACGTCAAACAGGACGGTGGCGCGGGCCAGTTCGCGCACGTCGTCATCGACGTCGAGCCGTGGGAGGAGGCGGGCTTCGAGTTCCGTTCGACGGTCGTCGGCGGCCGGGTCCCCCAGGAGTACGCGCGCGCCGTGGAGGCGGGCTGCCGTGACGCCCTGGCCGAGGGGCCGCTCGGCGGGCATCCGGTGACGGGGCTGCGGGTGGTCCTCACGGACGGGGCGACCCACTCCAAGGACTCCTCGGAGATGGCGTTCCGGGCGGCGGGCCGCTTCGCCCTGCGCGAGGCCCTGCGCGCGAGCACGCTCGAACTGCTGGAGCCCGTCGTGGAGGTCACGGTGACCCTGCCGGACGACGCCGTCGGGGGAGTGCTGGGCGACCTCGCGGCCCGCCGCGGCCGGGTCTCGGGCTCCACCACCGGGGCGGGCACCGCGGTGATCACGGCGACGGTGCCGCTGGCCGAGCTCTTCGGCTACGCCTCGCGCCTGCGCGGGCGCACCCAGGGCCGCGGCACGTTCACCACCCGCCCGGCGGGCCTGGCCCCGGCCCCCCGCTGACCCCCGCTCCCAGGACCCCCGCCGGCCGGGCCGGCGGGGGTCCGCGGGCTGTCCGGGGCCGCCCGGAACTCTCTCTTACATACCCCCCATGGGTATGCTACGTTGCTACGCGAAGGTACCCCCCAGGGGTATATGGCAGAGGAGGGTCAGGGCAATGTCAACCGTCAATCCCCGGCGCTGGTGGGCACTTGGCGTGCTTGCCACCGCGCAGTTCATGGTGATCATGGACACGTCCATCATCGGAGTCGCGCTCCCCGAGATGCAGAAGGACCTCGGCTTCTCGCAGGGCGAGCTCCAGTGGGTCTTCAACGCCTATGTGATCGTCTTCGGCGGGTTACTCCTGCTCGGCGGCCGGCTCTCCGACCTGTTGGGCGCCCGCAGGGTCTTCGCCGCCGGATGGGTCACCATGGTCGTCGGATCGGTGCTGGCCGCCGCCGCGCAGAGCGCGGCCGTCGAGATCGCCGGCCGGGCCGTGCAGGGCGTCGGCGGTGCGCTGATCGCGCCGTCCGCGATGACCCTGCTGATGATGCTCTTCGGGCACAACCCGAAGGAACTCGGCAAGGCGATGGCCCTCTACGGCGCCGCCGCGCCCGCCGGCGGTACCGCGGGCGTGTTCCTCGGCGGCGTGTTCACCGAGTGGATGAGCTGGCCCTGGGTCTTCATCATCTACGTGCCGATCGGCCTCGCGACCCTCGCCGCCACCAAGCTGCTGCCCGCCGTCCAGGCCCGCCGCGGTTCCGTGGACGTCCTCGGCGCCGTCGCCGTCACCGCCGGGCTCGCGCTCGCCGTCTTCGCCGTCGTCCGGGCGCCCGAGGTCGGCTGGGGCGCGACCGCCACCGTGCTCGAACTGATCGGCGCCGTCGTCCTGCTCGCCCTGTTCTTCGTGGTCCAGAAGACCGTCCGCGAGCCCCTCATGCCGCTCGGCGTGTGGCGGATCCCGCGGCTCGGCTCCGCCAACCTGGCGATGACGCTGCTGGGCGCGGCCTGGATCCCGATGTGGTACTTCCTCAACCTCTACCTCCAGCAGGTCCTGGACTACGGCGCCTTCGCCTCCGGCGCGGCGCTGCTCCCCATGACCATCCTGCTGATGATCTTCATGACGGCGATCACCGCCCGCCTCATGGGCCGCTTCGGCGCCAAGCCGCTGATCGCGGGCGGCCTGCTGGTCCTCGCCGCCGGCCTGGTCTGGCTCTCCGCGGTCGAGCCGACCGGCACCTTCCTCGTCGACGTCCTGCCCGCCTCGCTCGTCGCCGCCCTCGGCATGGCGCTCGCCTACATCCCGGCGATGATGGCCGCGATGTCCGGCGCCCCGCAGGAGCAGGCCGGCCTGGCCTCCGGCATCGTCAACACCACCTACAACGTGGGCTCCGCCCTCGGCCTCGCCGCCCTGACCGCCCTCGCCACCACCCAGGGCGCCGGTGAACTGGGCGACCTGCCCGCCCTCACCGACGGCTTCAGCGCCGCGTTCCTCGGTGCCGCCGTCATCGCGGCCGCCGGCGCGGTGATCACGTTCCTCGTGATGAAGAGCGACAGGTCCGCCGCTGCCGCCGCCCCGGCCGCCGACGCCCCGGCGCCGCGCGGCGACCAGCGCTCTGGATCGTCGTACCCGGCGGCCCCGGCGAGCGCCGCGAGCGGGTCCACCGGTACGGAGCCGGCTTCGCCC
>NZ_JBEXKC010000109.1:0-19080 GCF_040609475.1 Streptomyces sp. NPDC004667
TGCAGGGGGGACCCTGTGGGAGAGTAGGACGCCGCCGAACAATCATTGTGGGAAAGCCCCGCACCTTATGGTGCGGGGCTTTTCTGCGTTTACGGCCCGGTACCGGGGCTGACATTCTCCGGCGCAGCCCTCTTCACCAGTCGGCGGGATAGCTCTTGAGGCTGGTCGTGTCGAGCGTCCAGCGGCCGGCGGTGACGGTGTCCCCGAAGGCGTAGGGGACCGTCTTGCGGTAGCGGATGCCGTCAGGTCCCGGCGAGGGGTCGCTGTGCACGGTGACGCTCTTCTTGTCCTTGCGGGGGTCCACGACGACATAGGTCGGGACGCCCATCCTCGGGTAGTCGTGCAGCTTGTCACGGATGTCGGTGAGCGAGTTCGTGCGTGAGACGACCTCCACCACCAAAAGGACATCGCGCGAGTTGACGACCTTTGCCGTGTCATCGGTGTCCTCTTCGGCGATGACCATGAGATCGGGGACCTTGGTCAGGCCGGTGTGGGGATCGCCCATGTTCGTGTCGTTGAGTGCCATGACCTCCGGGGTCTGGGCCTCGATCTGGCGGCGCAGCCGCACCACGTTGAGTCCGTGGGGGGCCGTGGGGCTCATCATCGTGAGGAAGATCTGACCATCGGTGGTCTGCACCTTCCACTGGTCCTCCTGGTGCTCCGCCAGCTCCGCGAGCTGCTCCGCGAAATCGTGCATGCGGCGCATCTGCTCGGGCGTGAGGTCGGCCATGGTGTCCTCCTGGTGGGTGCCCGACCAGGGTATCCAGGGCGAGCGGTGCGGGGAGGTCAGAGCCGGCCGGCGGCCTTGAGGGAGAGGTAGGTGTCGGCCAGGGCGGGGGCCAGGGAGTCCGGGGTGGCGTCGACGACGTGGACGCCGTGGCGGGAGAGCTGCTCTGCCGTGCGCAGTCGCTGGGACTGGGTCTGGATGGCCGCCGCGGCCTCGTAGACGGCGTCCAGGGAGCCGCGGGAGCCGGCCATCTCCGCGATGTGCGGGTCCGCCACGGAGGCCAGGACCACCGTGTGCCGCTGGGTGAGGCGGGGAAGGTGCGGGAGCAGGCCCTCCTCGATCGGGGCCGCGTCCAGGCCGGTCAGCAGGACCACCAGGGAGCGGCGCGGGGCGCTGCGCAGGATCGTGGAGACCAGTGCCCGGGAATCCGTCTCGACCAGTTCCGGTTCGAGGCCGGCCATCGCGTTCACGAAGGCGGGGAGGGTGTCGGCGGCAGAACGGCCCTGGATCTGGGCGCGGGTACGGCGGTCGTGGGCCAGCAGGTCGACGCGGTCGCCGGCGCGGGTGGCCAGGGCGGCCAGCAGCAGGGCCGCGTCCATGGCGGAGTCCAGGCGGGGGGCGTCGCCGACGCGGCCCGCGGCGGTGCGGCCGGTGTCCAGGCAGATCAGGATGTGCCGGTCGCGTTCCGGGCGCCAGGTGCGGACGGCGACCGTGTTCCGGCGGGCGGTGGCCCGCCAGTCGATGGAGCGGGTGTCGTCACCGGGGACGTAGTCGCGGAGGCTGTCGAACTCGGTGCCCTCGCCGCGGGTGAGGACGCTGGTGCGGCCGTCGAGTTCGCGCAGGCGGGCGAGGCGGGACGGGAGGTGCTTGCGGCTCGTGAAGGGGGGCAGGACCCGTACCGTCCAGGGGACGGTGTGCGAGCCCTGGCGGGCGAGCAGGCGGAGCGGACCGTAGGAGCGGATCGTGACGCGGTCCGCCCGGCGGTCGCCGCGCCGGGTGGGGCGCAGGCGGGTGGTCAGCCGGCGGCGTTCCCCCGCGGGGACGGTCAGGGAGTGGCGGGAGGCGGCCGCCCCGGTGCCGGAGGGCCAGCTGCTCGGCGGCCAGGCGTCGCGGACGTCGGCGCGCAGCGTGCGGGTGCCCGGGTTGGTGAGGGTGAGGTGTACGTCGGCGGGCTCGCCGAGGCGGACCGAGGTGGCGCCCGAGCGGGTCGGCTCCAGGGTGCGGACGGGGGCCGCCAGGGCGTAGTCGACGGCGCAGGCCAGGGCGAGGGCGCCGTTGACCGCGAGGAGGCCCGTCCAGCTCGGTTCGAGGAGTCCGACGGGGATGCTGCCGAGGGCCGCCAGCAGGGCGGCGCGTCCGGTGAGGGCCATCAGCGGGGGACCGGGACACGGGTGAGGATCGCCGAGATGACGCTGTCGGCGGTGACGCCCTCCATCTCGGCTTCGGGGCGGAGCTGCACGCGGTGGCGCAGGGTGGGGAGGGCGAGGGCCTTCACGTCGTCGGGGGTGACGTAGTCGCGGCCCGTGAGCCAGGCCCAGGCGCGGGCGGTGGCCAGCAGGGCGGTGGCGCCGCGCGGGGAGACGCCGAGGGTGAGGGAGGGCGAGTCGCGGGTGGCGCGGCAGATGTCGACGACGTAGGCGGTGATCTCGGGGGAGACGGTGGTCTCCTCGACGGCCTTGCGGGCGGCTTCGAGGTCGCGGGGGCCGGCGACCGGGCGGATGCCGGCGGCGTGCAGGTCGCGCGGGTCGAAGCCGGCGGCGTGCCGGGTCAGGACGCCGATCTCGTCCTCGCGGGAGGGCAGCGGGACCGTCAGCTTGAGGAGGAAGCGGTCGAGTTGGGCTTCGGGGAGGGGGTAGGTGCCCTCGTACTCGACCGGGTTCATGGTGGCGGCGACGAGGAACGGCTCGGGGAGCCTGCGGGGGGTGCCGTCGACGGTGACCTGGCGCTCTTCCATCGCTTCGAGGAGCGAGGACTGGGTCTTGGGGGGTGTGCGGTTGATCTCGTCGGCGAGCAGGAGGTTGGTGAAGACCGGGCCGTCCTGGAAGGAGAACTCGGCGGTACGGGCGTCGTAGACGAGGGAGCCGGTGACGTCGGTCGGCATCAGGTCGGGGGTGAACTGGACGCGCTTGGTGTCGAGTTCGAGGGAGGCGGCGAGGGCGCGGACCAGGAGGGTCTTGGCGACGCCGGGGACGCCTTCGAGGAGGACGTGGCCCCGGCACAGGAGTGCGACGACGAGACCGGTGACGGCGGAGTCCTGGCCGACCACGGCCTTGGCGATCTCGGTGCGGAGCGCTTCCAGGGAGGAACGGGCGCTGTCCGTGGTGGCCGTCATGAGGTGCGGACCTCTCTTTCGAGGGCGTCGAGGTGGTCGGCGAGCGCGACGAGTGCCGCGTCGTCGGCGGGGGTGGTGCCGAAGAGGAGGGTGGCCGGGTCGTACGGGCGTCCGTCGGCGGTGAGGCGGGCCGATACGGCGGGGACCAGCGTCGCGGGGTCGTGGGCCTGCGGGGCCGGTACGCCGACCAGTGGGGCGAGGCGTTCGCGGGCGGCGGCGCGCAGCACGGTCGCGGCGCGGTCGCGGGCGTCGGCCCTGCGGTAGAGGCGGGCGCGGCCCTCGGTGGCCTCGGAGGCGCGGATCGCGACCGGAAGGTCCTCGGTGACGAGGGGGCCGAGCCTGCGGGCCCGCCACAGGGCGGCGAGGGCCGCGGCGGCGAACAGCTGGAGCAGGGCCCAGGTCCAGCCGGCCGGGACCAGTTCGAGGAGGGAGGGCTCCTCGGCGCCGGTGCCGGGGTCGGCGGACATGTCCGCGGGGGTGGGCAGGTACCAGACGAGTTCCGGGCGGGTGCCGAGGAGCTGGAGGGCGAGGGAGGCGTTGCCCTCGTCGGCGAGGCGCTTGTTGAGCAGGAAGGTCTCGGAGCCGAGGAGGACGGTGTCGCCGCCCTTGGTGGTGCTGGGGAGCACGAGCAGGGTGGGGTGGCCGCCGCTGGGGTAGCAGGCGGTGGCTCCGGGGAGGTCGGTGGTGTAGCGGAGGCCGTCGCCGGTGCCTGCCCGGCCGGCCGTGCCGGCGGCGGGGAGGGTGCAGGCGGGGTTGCCCGGGTCGAGGTCGCGCCGGTGGGCGAAGCCGTTGGCGCGGGCGGCGGGGGCCAGGTCCGGGAGGGCGGTGCTGCCGGGGGCGACGAGGACGGTGCGGCCGCCGGAGAGGTCGATGGCCGAGCGGATGGCGCGCCGCTGGGGCTCGCCGAGCAGGTCGGGTTCGGCGACGAGGAGGGTGGTGCCGGGTCCGGCGGCCGCCGCGGCCTCGGCGGCGTTGGTGACCACCCGGGTGGTGACGCCGCGCTCCTTGAGGAGCTGGGCGAGGGCGCGGCTGCCGTCGGGGTCGGCGGAGCGCGGGTCGAGGCGGCCGTGGTGGTCGCCGGCCTGGAGGCCGGCGAGGGCGACGGCGGCGGTGAGCAGGATGCCGGCCGCGAGGAGGAAGCCGCGGGCCCGGGTCCACAGCCGGCCGCGGGTGAGGGCGGTGGAGGTGGCGCCCTTGCCCTGGCCGGGCGGGGTGCCGGGGTGGCCGGGGCCGCCGGAGCTGTCGGGGCTGCCGGGGGGTGTGCCGCCCGTTCCGTGATCGGTGCCCGGAAGGGCGGGGCCGGTGCCGTTTCCGGTGCCCGAAGGGGCGGATCCGGCGGTGCGCCGGGGCTGTCCGGTGCCGTCGCCGGAGCCCGGAAGGGCGGGCGTGGCGGTGTCCCTGGCGGGGCGGGTGCCGTTGCCGGTGTGCGGAGGGGCGGTCTCGCCGGTGTCCTGGGGGCGGCCGGCGCCGTTGCCGGTGTTCGGCGGTGTGGGCGTCATGGGGTGGGGCCCGTCAGGAGGGGCTTCGTGCGGGTCAGGGTGAGGTCGAGGTCGCGCAGGCGGGCGTAGGTGTCGGGGTCGCCGGAGCGGCCGCCGTAGGTGACGTCGTCGAAGGCGCGGGCCGCCGCGCGCAGGTCCGCGGCGTGGCCGGGGAGGGACGCGGCGGCTTCGGCGGCGGCCTCGTCGGCGGTGCGGCCGGGGCGGGGGTCGAGGAGGGTGCGTTCCTCCAGGGAGCGGACGACGGCGCGCATGCGTTCCTGGACGGCCTCGGTCCAGCGGCCGGCGGCGGCGTGGGCCTCGGCGGCCGCGCGGTGGTCGGCGGCGGTGCGCGGGCGGTCGTCGAAGAGGGTGTCGGCGCCGGTGGCGGTGCGGCGGGGGGTGCCCAGGCGCCACCACAGGGCGGCGAGGGCCAGGACGACGAGGAGGACGATGGCGAGGAGGCCGAGGCCGCCGCCCGGAGTGGCTCCGGAGGCACGGTCGAGGAACTCGCCTATCCACTCCCAGAAGCGGTCCAGGGCGCGCTGGAGGAGCCCCGGGTCGTCCTGGTGGTACATGGGCTTGGACAGCTCGTGTTCGGCCGCCTCGCGGGCCGCCTCGCGCGTCGTCGTCAGTGGTGGTGTCTCGCTGCGCGGCAGCAGGGCCGCCGCGCCCGTGACGATGAGTCCCCCCGTGCTCATCAGTGCGTCAGCCTCCGGTGACCGGTCCGCCGCCGTCCTGGCCGGCGGCCCGGGCGAGTTCCAGGTCCAGGGCCTCGCGGCGGATGCGCTGGTCGACGTAGAGGAGGGTGGTGACACCCGTCTGCATCGGCAGGGTGACGGTGGCGGCGACGACCGATCCGATCGCGGTGATGATCAGGAAGGCCCAGCCCGTGGTCGCGGAGCCGTCGAGCAGGGAGCCGAGGCCGCCGGGGGCCAGGAACAGGGCGACGGCCGCGAACGGCATGACGATGATCGCGGAGGTGATCCCCCGGAGCAGCCAGGTCAGCAGGCTGATGCCGAAGATCCGCCACCAGGAGCCGCGGACCAGCTTGGCGGAGCGCTTGAGGGCGTCGGTGACCGAGCCGCGTTCCAGCATCAGCGCGGGCGGCGCCAGTACGAAGGTCACGTAGAACCAGGCCAGGAGCACCATGGCGACGGGGACGCCCAGGACCGCCAGCCCGGCGCTGCCCGCGAGGATGCCGGGCAGTACCGGCAGGACGGCGGCGGCGAGGGCGCCCAGCAGCAGGAGGGCGATGAGGCCGGCCAGGCGAGGGGCCAGCGGGCGGACGGCCCGCAGGGTGGCGGGGAGCGTGGAGGGCCGGCCGAGGACGGCGTGGCTGACGACGGGCGCGAGCACGGCGGTGACCAGGAACAGCCCGAGGATCTCCAGGTAGTACTCGGCGCCGTACAGGAGTGCGGTGTCGCCGAGGAGCTTGCTCGTCTCGGCGGCGCTCGGCGTCCGGTCGGTGGTGATCACGGCGCTGCCCATGGTGGCGCGCTGGACGAACAGCAGGGCGATCTCGGACAGGGCGGCGACGACCAGGCTGACGGCGAGGACGGGGCGCCAGTGGCCGCGCAGGGTGCTCACGGCGCCGTCGAGGATCTCGCCGAGGCCCAGGGGGCGCAGCGGGATGACGCCGGGCTTGGCGGCGGCCGGCGGGCCGCCCCAGCCGCCGGGCTGGGCGTACGGGGCGCCGTAGGGCGTGCCCGGCTGCTGCTGGGGTCCGGAGCCGTACGATCCCCAGCCGGTCTGCTGCTGCGGCGCGGGGGCCGCGGGCGGGGTCGGGGTCCGGCCCTCGGCCGGGCTCGACCACTGGCCGGGCGGCGGCTGGGTGGCGGACCACTTGGCGTCGGCGGCGGGCGGCGAGGCGGGCGGTGCGGCGGGCCGGTCGCCTTCGGGGCCCTGGCCGTCGGACGGGGATCCGGGCGTGGCCCAGCCCGGAGAGTCGTTCATCGTCGCTCCTTCACGTGCACCTGCCGCGGCCGGCGCGCTGGTCGGCTGCCATCGTGCCACGGGGATCACGGAACGAACCGGCCGTACCCCCGGGTTCCCGGGCCGCTCGCCCTTCAATTGTCGCGTGGATCCGGGGCAGACTGGTCGTCCTGATCACCACGCAGGTCCGAGGGGCGATTTCCAGCCCTTTTGGCTGTGGGACAGCTCACCGCCAGGTAACGATTAGCTAATGGGATGATGTCAAGCATGAAGGGACGAGTCCTTGTCGTCGACGACGACACCGCGCTGGCCGAGATGCTCGGCATTGTGCTGCGTGGAGAAGGTTTTGAGCCGTCGTTCGTAGCGGACGGCGACAAGGCATTGGCTGCCTTCCGGGAGGCGAAGCCGGATCTGGTGCTGCTCGACCTCATGCTGCCCGGACGGGACGGCATAGAGGTCTGCAGGCTGATCCGCGCCGAATCGGGTGTGCCGATCGTCATGCTCACGGCGAAGAGCGACACGGTGGACGTGGTGGTGGGCCTGGAGTCCGGGGCCGACGACTACATCGTCAAGCCGTTCAAGCCGAAGGAGCTGGTCGCCCGCATCCGGGCGCGCCTGCGCCGGTCGGAGGAGCCCGCGCCCGAGCAGCTGGTCATCGGTGACCTGGTCATCGACGTGGCCGGGCACTCGGTCAAGCGCGACGGCACCTCGATCGCCCTGACCCCGCTGGAGTTCGACCTGCTGGTCGCCCTCGCGCGCAAGCCCTGGCAGGTGTTCACCCGCGAGGTGCTGCTGGAGCAGGTCTGGGGCTACCGGCACGCGGCGGACACCCGCCTGGTCAACGTGCACGTGCAGCGGCTGCGCTCCAAGGTCGAGAAGGACCCGGAGCGCCCCGAGATCGTCGTGACGGTCCGCGGTGTGGGCTACAAGGCAGGACCGAGCTGACGTGCAGCCCGGCACGCCCCGGGGCGGCCCCCGAAGGGGAGTCCTGAGGGGCGGCCGGCTGCTCCAGGAGGGAGCGCCCGGCGGCCCCCTGTTGCGGTTGTTCGGACGTCTCGTCCGCCGGCCGCTGCTTCCGGCTGTCCGCCTGTGGCGCCGCAACATCCAGCTGAGGGTGGTCGCGGCGACGCTGCTGATGTCGCTCGCCGTGGTCCTGGCGCTGGGCTTCGTGGTCATCGCGCAGGTCAGCAAGGGCCTCCTCGACGCCAAGGAGGAGGCCGCGCAGAGCCAGGCCGCGGGCGGGTTCGCGGTCGCACAGGAAAAGGCCAACACACCGTCCGTGGCCGACGGGGCCGACACCACCGACAACAAGGTCGGCCAGGACGCCAGCACCTGGATGAACGCGCTGGTCAAGCAGCTCGCCAGTGGCGGGCAGACCGCCTTCGAGGTGGTCGCGCTCGGCGCGGGCACCGGTGAGCAGGCGGCCGGCGCCCAGGGCGTCAAGGGCGCCCGCGCCTCCGGCAACGTCGACCCGACCGCGAGCGTCCCGTCGGCGCTGCGCAGGTCCGTCAACCACGGCACCGGGACCTTCAAGACCTTCTGGAAGATCCGGTACACCGCGGGCACCGGCGACAAGGCGCCGGAGCCGGCGCTGGTCGTCGGCAAGCGGCTGACCGACATCAACGGGGACCCGTACGACCTGTACTACCTGTTCCCGCTCACCCAGGAGGAGGAATCCCTCAACCTGGTCAAGGTCACCTTCGCCACCGCCGGCGTGTTCGTGGTCGTACTGCTCGGCGCCATCGCCTGGCTCGTCGTACGCCAGGTCGTGACCCCCGTCCGGATGGCCGCCGGGATCGCCGAGCGGCTCTCGGCCGGGCGGCTCCAGGAGCGGATGAAGGTCACCGGTGAGGACGACATCGCCCGTCTGGGCGAAGCCTTCAACAAGATGGCCCAGAACCTCCAGCTCAAGATCCAGCAGCTGGAGGACCTGTCCCGGCTGCAGCGCCGCTTCGTCTCGGACGTCTCCCACGAGCTGCGCACCCCGCTGACCACGGTCCGGATGGCCGCCGACGTGATCCACGACGCCCGCGTCGACTTCGACCCGGTCACCGCCCGGTCCGCGGAGCTCCTGGCGGGGCAGCTCGACCGCTTCGAGTCCCTCCTCGCCGACCTGCTGGAAATCAGCCGCTTCGACGCGGGAGCCGCCGCGCTGGAGGCGGAGCCCATAGACCTGCGGGACGTCGTGCGCCGGGTCATCGACGGCGCCGAGCCGATCGCCGAGCACAAGGGGACCCGGATCCGGGTCCTCGGCGACACCCAGCCGGTGATAGCCGAGGCCGACGCGCGGCGGGTGGAGCGGGTGCTGCGCAACCTGGTCGTCAACGCCGTCGAGCACGGCGAGGGCCGTGACGTGATCGTCCGGCTCGCCTCGGCGGGCGGGGCCGTGGCGGTGGCCGTCCGCGACTACGGCGTCGGGCTCAAGCCCGGCGAGGCCACCCGTGTCTTCAACCGGTTCTGGCGCGCCGACCCGGCGCGGGCGCGCACGACCGGCGGTACGGGCCTGGGCCTGTCCATCGCCGTCGAGGACGCCCGGCTGCACGGCGGCTGGCTCCAGGCCTGGGGCGAGCCCGGCGGCGGCTCGCAGTTCCGCCTCACCCTGCCGCGCACCGCCGACGAACCGCTGCGCGGTTCTCCGATCCCGCTGGAACCGGAAGACTCCCGGAGCAACCGGGCGCGGGCCGCGGCCGAGGCCGCCGGGCGCGGCAACGGGTCCGGCGGTCCGGGTGCCCGTCCCGCGGGCGGCGAGCGGGACGGCCGTTCGCCGATCCCGCCGCGGCCGGCCGTCACCACCGCCCAGCCGGTGCCCGCCGACCCGACGGCGCTGCCCGGCAACGGCGCCCGGGTCGTGTCCAGGCCCGCCGACCACGGAGCAGCACAGGAGGATGGATCCGGTGGAGGACGCTGAGCGCGCGTCGTCGTACGTACGGGGTGCGGGGCGCGCGGAGCGCGGGGACCGGGTGCGGGGCCTGCGGCGCGCGGGCTCCGCGGGCGGGCGGGCCGCCGCCGTCCTCGGGGCCGCCGGGCTGCTGCTGGCGGGCTGCGCGTCCATGCCCGACCACGGTGAGATCCGCCGGGTGGAGGCCTCGCAGGGCGTCGATTCGCAGGTACGGGTCTTCGGCGCGCCGCCGGCCGACAAGGCCAGCCCCGCCGACATCGTCGACGGCTTCCTGGAGGCCATGACCAGCGACGACCCGCAGCTGGCCACCGCCCGCAAGTACCTCACCGAGGACGCCGCGAAGGACTGGCGGCCGGGTTCGGCCGTCACCGTGCTCTCCGCCGGCCTCGACCGGGTGCGCGTCGACGGGGAGAAGGACCCCGAGTCGCCCCGCTGGAAGGTCACCGGCAAGAAGCTCGCGACCGTCGACGAGCGCAGTGCGTACCAGCCGGAGACCGGCGGCAAGCGCTACGAGGAGTTCCTGCAGCTGGTCCAGGTCAACAAGCAGTGGCGGATCGCGACGCCGCCCAGCAGCCTGGTGCTCAGCGAGTCCGACTTCCAGCGCATCTACAAGCCGGTGAACAAGTACTACTTCGCGGGCGGCACGCTCGTCGCCGATCCGGTGTACGTGCGTCAGCGCAGCGACCCCGACTCCCGGATGGACCCGACCACGCAGACCGTGCAGTCTCTGCTGGACGGGCCCTCGAAGTGGCTCGGCCCGGTCGTCTCCACCGCCTTCCCCAGCGGTACGGCGCTGCGCGAGGGCACCAAGTCCCTCTCCTACGACGGCCAGAACACCCTGCGCGTGCCGCTCAACGAGAAGGGCGGCAACGTCGGGCAGCCGCAGTGCCAGAAGATGGCCACCCAACTCCTGTACACGGTGCGGGACCTGACGGCCTCCCGGCTGGACCGGGTCGAACTGCTGCGTTCCGACGGCAAGTCCTCGCTGTGCTGGGTGACGGGCGTGGCCGCCGCGTCCATCGCCGGCCGTCCGGCGCCGCCGGAGCACCAGTACTACGTGGACAAGGACTCCAAGCTGGTCCGGATGGTCCTCAACGCCAACGCCGACGAGCAGCAGCAGGACAAGCCGGAGGTGGCGCCGGGGCCGCTGGCGACGGCCGCCGGGTTCAAGGTGGGGTCGGCGGCGATCGCGTACGACGAGAAGCGGGCCGCGGTCGTCTCCGACGACGGGCACGGGCTGTACGTGGTGACGCTGACGACGGCCGGGCAGATGCCGCAGCCGCTGCTGACCAGCAGGACCGGCAAGCTGACCCCGCCCAGCTGGGACGCCCAGGGCGACCTGTGGGTCGCGGACCTCGACCCGCAGACCCAGGGCCTGTACCGGATCCCGGGCGGGACCGGGACCCCGCAGAAGGTGGACGTCGCCGGGCTGGACGGCGGGCGGATCAGCGCGCTGAAGGCCTCCTCCGACGGGGTGCGCATCGCGCTGCTCGTCGAGAGGGAGGGCGCTCGCAAGAACCTGTACATCGGGCGGATCGAGCGGCCCGAGGGCAAGGGGGACACCTCGCGGCTGTCGGTGCGGGAGCTGCGGCCCGCGGCCCCGCAGATGGCGGAGGTCACGGCGATGAGCTGGGCGCCGCGGGGCCGGCTGCTGGTGGTGGGCCGCGAGAGCGGCGGGGTCGACCAGGCCCGGTACATGCTGGCCGACGGCTCGATGGTGGCCGCGGGGCTGCCCGGAGCCACCGGGCTGACCGCGATCGCGGCCGCCGACGACGACTCGAAGCCGGTGGTGGCCTTCTCCGGCGAGGACGGGATCGTGTGGCTGCCGCCGGGGGCGCAGTGGCGCACTGTGGCGGCGGGCGGCAAGGCCCCGGTCTACCCGGGCTGAGCCCGGGGCCGGCCGGGCGGTTGTCCACAGGGGTCGCGCGGCCGGTGGACGCCGGGCAGGCTGGAGGCATGCGGGGGTGGTGGCAGGAGCTGGCCGGGCTGGTGCTGCCGGGTGACTGCGCGGGCTGCGGGGCGGTGCGGGCCGTGCTGTGCCCGCGCTGCCGGGACGCGCTGAGCGGAGCCGGTGCGGGGCCGGTGCGTCCGGCGGCGCGGCGGGCGGGCCCGGTCGGGCTGCCCGGTGTGTACGCGGGGGCCCGGTACGAGGGGGCCGTACGGGCGGTCCTGCTGGCCCACAAGGAACGCGGGGCGCTGCCCCTGGCGGGCCCGCTGGGCACGGCCCTGGCGGCGGCGGTGCTCCGGGGCGCCGGGCCCGGGGCGGGGGAACTGGTGCTGGTGCCGGTGCCCTCGGCGCGGCGGGCC
This sequence comes from Streptomyces sp. NPDC004667, assembly GCF_040609475.1. NCBI lineage: Bacteria > Bacillati > Actinomycetota > Actinomycetes > Kitasatosporales > Streptomycetaceae > Streptomyces > Streptomyces sp. NPDC004667. The sequence goes on from NZ_JBEXKC010000109.1 coordinate 11,676, forward strand.
GTGCGGGCGCGCGGGCACGATCCCGCGCGGCGGATCGCCCTGGCCGCGTCGGGGCGGCTGCGCCGGGCCGGTGCGTCCGCGCGCGTGGCGCCCGTACTGCGGCTGCGCCGGCGGGTCGCGGACCAGGCGGGCCTGGGGGCGCGGGAGCGGCTGGAGAACCTGGCGGGGGCCCTTGGGGTGTGCCGCGGCGGGGCCCGGGCGACGGCCGGGGCGCGGATCGTCCTGGTCGACGACGTGATCACCACCGGGGCCACGCTCGCGGAGGCCGCGCGGGCGCTGCGGGCGGCGGGCCTGGGGGTGGCGGAGGTGGCCGTGGTCGCGGCGCCGGCGGACTCCTTCGTGCGGATCCGGTCGGCAACTCGTACAGAGCAAAAATCTTGTGAATAGATTTGGAACTGCCGGGGAATGCGCATCGTTGCAGGTAGTAAGAGGGAACGGCCACCTGGACGGAGGTACGTTCCGGTAGCGGGTGCCGACAACCGGCTTTGAGAGATATGTTCGGTTGTGAGGAACTGGCGATCCTTGGGCACCGGGTACGGAGCACCAGTCCGTCTGTTGTATTGCCAACCTTGTGTCAGTGCCTGTTCAGGGGGTTTCTCTCTACTCCGAAGTCGGTGGGATGTGGATCTTGCCGATGGGGGAGGAGGAGGTGAAAGTCGCCAAGTCCGAGGCTCCGGTGTTCACCGGAGCCTGGTGCGAAAGGGAGCGCTTCGCCGCTGTCGGCGAGGCTCTCCGGGAACGGAGTTCTGCGTGGACATCGTCGTCAAGGGCCGCAAGACCGAGGTGCCCGAGCGGTTCCGCAAGCACGTGGCCGAGAAGCTGAATCCGGAGCGGATCCAGAAGCTCGACGCCAAGGTGATCAGCTTGGACGTCGAGGTGTCCAAGGAGCACAACCCGCGCCAGGCCGACCGTTCCGACCGCGTGGAGATCACCCTGCGTTCGCGGGGCCCGGTGATCCGGGCCGAGGCCGCCGCCGCCGACCCGTACGCGGCGCTCGACCTCGCCCAGGACAAGCTGGAGGCCCGGCTGCGCAAGCAGCACGACAAGCGGTTCACCCGCCGTGGCAACGGACGGCTCTCGGCGGCCGAGGTCGTCGACACGGTGCCGGGCGTCGCCACGCTCAACGGCAACGGCGAGCCGGTCGGTGAGGAGAAGGCGGACGGGATCCCGACCACCCGGATCGGTTCCCTGGAAGTGCAGGGCGAAGGCCCGCTCATCGTCCGCGAGAAGACCCACTCGGCCGGCCCCATGTCGCTCGACCAGGCCCTGTTCGAAATGGAACTGGTCGGACACGACTTCTATCTGTTCGTCGACTCCGAGACCAAGATGCCCAGTGTCGTCTACCGCCGTCACGCCTACGACTACGGCGTCGTCCACCTGAACGCCGACGGGGCCTCCAGCTCGGACGAGCCGGCCTCGGGCGCGGGCGGCGCGCTGGGCGGCTGATCATTCATCCGTTGCCCCTGCGGAACGCCCCGGCGATCCGCAGGGGCACCTGTGTGAGTGGGGTGGCCGGTAGTCGTCGACTGGTGGCCGGTAGTGGCGCGTATGAGCCAGACGGGCTCCCGAGGACCCCCTTGCGGTCATCCGGGCATGGAATCATGGCGGGCAGTCAACCGGCGGCCGCTCCCGCCGGATTGGCCCAGCGGCTGAGCACATGCAGGGGGAGGAACGATGGCGGACACCTTCGGGCCGGTACGCGGTGACGACGGCGCGGGCTGTCGTGCGGCGGACCCGGCGGACCCGGCGGCGGATCCGGCCGGGGAACCCATCCGGGTGCTCGTGGTCGACGATCACGCCCTCTTCCGGCGCGGTCTGGAGATCGTCCTCGCGCAGGAGGAGGACATCCAGGTCGTCGGCGAGGCCGGGGACGGGGCGGAGGCGGTGGACAAGGCCGCCGACCTGCTGCCGGACATCGTGCTGATGGACGTGCGGATGCCCCGCAGGGGCGGGATCGAGGCCTGCACCTCGATCAAGGAGGTGGCCCCCTCCGCGAAGATCATCATGCTGACGATCAGCGACGAGGAGGCGGACCTCTACGACGCGATCAAGGCCGGGGCCACGGGCTACCTGCTCAAGGAGATCTCCACGGACGAGGTCGCCACCGCGATCCGCGCCGTGGCGGACGGGCAGTCGCAGATCAGCCCCTCGATGGCGTCGAAGCTGCTGACCGAGTTCAAGTCGATGATCCAGCGCACCGACGAGCGCAGACTGGTGCCCGCGCCCCGGCTGACGGACCGCGAGCTGGAGGTGCTGAAGCTGGTGGCCACGGGGATGAACAACCGGGACATCGCCAAGCAGCTGTTCATCTCCGAGAACACCGTCAAGAACCACGTGCGCAACATCCTGGAGAAGCTGCAGCTGCACTCGCGGATGGAAGCGGTCGTCTACGCGATGCGCGAGAAGATCCTGGAGATCCGGTAGTCCGTCAGAGCGCGTCCAGTTCCGCCGTGACCGCCGCGGCTTCCGCGGGCGAGGAGGCGCGTTCGACGCGGACCGCGTCGCAGCCGACCCACTCCGCCGCCTCCCGCAGGGCGCGGGCCATCGCGGGCGCCGCCTTCGGGGTCGTCAGCGAGAGCCGGCGGGCCACCAGCGTGGTGCCCTCGCGGCCCGGGTCCACCCGGCCCTGGAGCCGGCCCCCGGCCAGCAGCGGCATCGCGAAGTAGCCGTGGATCCGCTGGGGTTTGGGGACGTAGGCCTCCAGCTTGTGGGCGAAGCCGAAGATCCGCTCGGTGCGGGGCCGGTCCCATACGAGCGAGTCGAACGGGGACAGCAGGGTGGTGCGGTGGCGGCCCGCGGGGGCCGTGGCCAGGGCGGCCGGATCGGCCCAGGCGGGCTTGGCCCAGCCCTCCACCGTCACCGGGACCAGCCCGGAATCGGCCACCACCGTGTCGAACTGCTCGCCCTTGAGGCGGTGGTAGTCGGCGATGTCGGCGCGGGTGCCGACGCCCAGGGACCGCCCGGCCAGGGCCACGAGCCGGCGCAGGCACTCGTGGTCGTCCAGGTCGTCGTGGAGCAGGGCGTCCGGGACGACCCGCTCGGCGAGGTCGTAGACCCGCTTCCAGCCGCGCCGCTCGGAGCAGACCACGTCACCGGTGTCGAGCAGCCACTCCACCGCGATCTTGGTTTCGGACCAGTCCCACCAGGGGCCGCCGTTCTTCGCGCCGCCCAGCTCGGTGGAGGTGAGCGGGCCGTCCGCCTTCAGCCGGTCAAGGACCAGGGCGCAGGAAGCCTCCCGGTCCTTCATCTTGTGCCAGCGGTAGCCCTGGGCGCGCTTGACCCGGCGGCGGAACGCGAAGTGCGGCCATTCCTCGATCGGCAGGATGCACGCCGCGTGCGACCAGTACTCGAAGGCGTGGTTCTCGCTCCAGTAGGCCTTCTCCACGGCGTCCCGGCCGACCGCGCCGAGGCGCGCGTACGGGATCAGCTCGTGCGAGCGGGCCAGTACCGAGATCGTGTCCAGCTGTACGGCGCCCAGGTGGCGCAGCACCCCGCGGACCCCTCCCCGGCGGTCGGGCGCGCCGAGGAAGCCCTGTGCGCGCAGGGCGATGCGGCGGGCCTCGTCGGCGGACAGGGACACGGACGGCTGCGGTGTGCTGGCCGGGCTGCTGGTCATGGTGGGCAGCCTAGGCGGCGCCACCGACAGCGGGTCCGGTCTCCCGGGCGGGCAGGTGGGGCAGCGCGGGGGTCAGGCCGAGGTCCGAGGGGAGCAGCGCGCCGATCCAGCAGTCGCGGGCGGTGCCGTTGTGGAACAGGGCGGCCCGCAGGGTGCCCTCGAAGCGGAAGCCGGCCTTCTCGGCGACGGCTCGGGAGCCCTCGTTGCCGACCTGGGCGCGCCATTCCAGCCGTACGGCGCCGAGCTCGGTGAAGGCCCAGCGGGCGACGCCGTCCAGGGCCTCGGCCACGTAGCCGTTGCCGCGGTGTTCCCGGGTCGCCCAGTAGCCGACCTCGTACAGCTTCTCCCCGAACGCCGTGTGCACGTGGACGCCCAGGGCCGCGACCAGCGGGCCGCCGGCGCCGAGCCGGACCGCGAAGGCGTACCCCGTGTCCTCGCGCCAGCCGGCGGGGACCCGCTCGCTCACGAAGGTCTTCGCGTCGGCGCGGGTGTAGGGGGAGGGGACCATGGTCCAGCGCTGGATGTCGGGGTCCTGTCCGGCGGCGTACACCTCGTCCTCGTCCGACGGGGCGAAGGGCCGCAGGTCCAGGCGGGCGGTGCTCAGTATCACGGGTTCCATGGACGGATTGTGGCGGTGCGGGGGGTTGCGGGCGAGCAGTTTTCGTCCGGCCCGGCACCTTCGGCCCGGTCCACACGTTCTCATTCCGGGCACCCGTGCCCTGCGGACACGGCGGACCTCCCGGCGCGACCACGTCCTCGCTTACGATGGCCGTTGCGGTGGGGCCCACCTGCCGTGCCCGGTTACGAACAGTGCCCAGGCCCGACCGGCAAGGAGACAAACCTCGGTGTCCGTCTTCAACAAGCTCATGCGTGCAGGCGAAGGCAAGATCCTGCGCAAACTGCACCGCATCGCGGACCAGGTCAACTCCATCGAAGAGGACTTCGTCAACCTCTCCGACGCCGAGTTGCGCGCGCTCACGGACGAGTACAAGCAGCGCTACCAGGACGGCGAGAGCCTGGACGACCTGCTGCCCGAGGCCTTCGCGACCGTTCGCGAGGCCGCGAAGCGCGTGCTCGGCCAGCGGCACTACGACGTCCAGATCATGGGTGGCGCCGCGCTGCACCTCGGTTACGTCGCCGAGATGAAGACCGGTGAGGGCAAGACCCTCGTCGGCACGCTGCCGGCGTACCTGAACGCGCTGTCCGGCAAGGGCGTCCACCTGATCACGGTGAACGACTACCTCGCCGAGCGCGACTCCGAGATGATGGGCCGGGTCCACAAGTTCCTGGGCCTGTCGATCGGCTGCATCCTGGCGAACATGTCCCCGGCCCAGCGCCGGGAGCAGTACGGCAGCGACATCACGTACGGCACGAACAACGAGTTCGGCTTCGACTACCTGCGCGACAACATGGCGTGGTCGCAGGACGAGCTGGTGCAGCGCGGCCACAACTTCGCCGTGGTCGACGAGGTCGACTCGATCCTCGTCGACGAGGCCCGTACCCCGCTGATCATCTCCGGTCCGGCCGACCAGGCCACGAAGTGGTACGCGGACTTCGCCAAGCTGGTCACCCGGCTGACCAAGGGCGAGGCCGGGCAGCCGCTCAAGGGCATCGAGGAGACCGGCGACTACGAGGTCGACGAGAAGAAGCGCACCGTCGGCATCCACGAGGCCGGTGTCGCGAAGGTCGAGGACTGGCTCGGCATCGAGAACCTGTACGAGTCGGTGAACACCCCCCTCGTCGGGTACCTCAACAACGCGATCAAGGCCAAGGAACTCTTCAAGATCGACAAGGACTACGTCGTCATCGACGGCGAAGTCATGATCGTCGACGAGCACACCGGCCGCATCCTCGCCGGCCGCCGCTACAACGAGGGCATGCACCAGGCGATCGAGGCGAAGGAAGGGGTGGACATCAAGGACGAGAACCAGACCCTCGCCACGATCACCCTGCAGAACTTCTTCCGCCTGTACTCGAAGCTCTCGGGCATGACCGGTACGGCCATGACCGAGGCCGCCGAGTTCCACCAGATCTACAAGCTGGGCGTCGTGCCGATCCCGACGAACCGGTCGATGCAGCGCAAGGACCAGCCCGACCTGATCTACCGCACCGAGGTCGCCAAGTTCGCGGCGGTCGTCGACGACATCGCGGAGAAGCACGAGAAGGGCCAGCCGATCCTCGTCGGCACGACGTCGGTCGAGAAGTCGGAGTACCTCTCCCAGCAGCTCTCGAAGCGGGGCATCCCGCACGAGGTGCTGAACGCCAAGCAGCACGAGCGCGAGGCGACGATCGTCGCCCAGGCCGGCCGCCGCGGCGCGGTCACGGTCGCCACGAACATGGCCGGCCGCGGTACCGACATCAAGCTCGGCGGCAACCCGGACGACCTCGCCGAGGCGGAGCTGCGCCAGCGCGGCCTCGACCCGGAGGAGCACATCGAGGAGTGGGCGCACGCCCTGCCCGAGGCGCTCAAGCGGGCCGAGGCGGCCGTGAAGGCCGAGTTCGAAGAGGTCAAGGAGCTCGGCGGGCTGTACGTGCTGGGCACCGAGCGGCACGAGTCGCGCCGTATCGACAACCAGCTGCGCGGCCGCTCCGGCCGTCAGGGCGACCCGGGCGAGTCCCGCTTCTACCTGTCGCTGGGCGACGACCTGATGCGCCTGTTCAAGGCCCAGATGGTCGAGCGGGTCATGGCCATGGCGAACGTGCCGGACGACGTGCCGATCGAGAACAAGATGGTCACGCGGGCCATCGCCTCGGCGCAGTCGCAGGTCGAGACCCAGAACTTCGAGACCCGCAAGAACGTCCTGAAGTACGACGAGGTCCTCAACAGCCAGCGCGAGGTCATCTACGGCGAGCGCCGCCGCGTCCTGGAGGGCGAGGACCTGCACGAGCAGGTCGTCTTCTTCATGGACGACACGATCGACGCGTACATCGCGGCCGAGACGGTCGAGGGCTTCGCCGAGGAGTGGGACCTGGACCGGCTGTGGGGCGCCTTCCGTCAGCTCTACCCGATCAAGGTGACGGTGGAGGAGCTGGAGGAGGCCGCCGGCGACCGCGCGGGCATCACGGCCGAGTTCATCGCCGAGTCCGTCAAGGACGACATCCACGAGCAGTACGCGACGCGCGAGAAGGCGCTCGGCTCCGACGTCATGCGCGAGCTGGAGCGGCGCGTGGTGCTGTCGGTGCTGGACCGCAAGTGGCGTGAGCACCTGTACGAGATGGACTACCTGCAGGAGGGCATCGGCCTGCGGGCGATGGCCCAGAAGGACCCGCTGGTCGAGTACCAGCGCGAGGGCTTCGACATGTTCAACGCCATGATGGAGGGCATCAAGGAGGAGTCCGTCGGCTACCTGTTCAACCTGGAGGTCCAGGTCGAGCAGCAGGTCGAGGAGGTTCCGGTGCAGGCCGCGGCGCCGTCCCTGGCGAAGGAGCCGGCCGGGGCCGGGCGTCCGGAGATCCGGGCGAAGGGGCTGGACGCCCCGCAGCGTCCGGACCGGCTGCACTTCTCCGCTCCGTCGGTGGACGGTGAGGGCGGGATCGTCGAGGGCGACTTCGACGCGGAGGGCTCCGCCGGTGACGGGATGACGCGGGCGGAGCGGCGCAAGGCGCAGAAGGCCTCCGGCGGTCGTCGGCGCAAGAAGTAACCCCGCTGGGGTTCGCAGCAGCAGCACCACCGGCCGGGGGGGGGGGGGGGGGGGGGGGGGGGCCCCCCCGGGGGGGGGGGGGGGGGGGGGGGGGGGGGGGCGGGAGAGGACAAAGCATGAAAACAAGAACACAACCCAACAGATGGGT